>CAUBWQ010000116.1 GCA_958439775.1 uncultured Collinsella sp.
GCCCGCACACACGAGCGTTGCCTGCAGCAGGGCCAGACCGCCAAAGAACAGGTAGCGGCCCAGGTAGATCTCGTGCAGGCGCACGGGGATGAGCTCGTTGATAAGCTCATCGTCAACCGAGACCTTCATCATGGCCGCCAGCACAATCGAGCCCACCCAGAGCGACAGAATCGTGTAGAACGGTGCCATGGCCGAACCGTAGTTGCGAATCGGATAGACCGGCTTGCGATCGAGCGCGACGGGGCCGGAAAGCGACACGGCCAGACCCTCGGGATCATTGCCGATCATCGTCTTGATCGTAGCGAGGTCATCCGACATCAAGGCGCCGTCGAGCTCGTCCTTAAACGCGCTGATCTTGTCCGACGCCTCGCCCAGCTGATCAGAAGCCTTGTTGACCAGCTTTGCAGCCTTGGAGAGGCCCTTTGCCAGCGAACCGGACGCGTCGGTCAGGCCGCCTACGGCGCTATCCAGGTCGCCCGAGATGCCATCAAGCTAGTCCAGCATGCCCGGAACCGTCTTCTTGAGCTCCTTGGCCTTAACCGAGAACGTGGAATCGTAATCGGATTTGGCGCCCGCGATGCCGGCCTTGGCATCGGCGATGGCCTGATCGACCTCGGCACGCGAGTTGTTGACCTCGGCCATGCTATCGGAGAGAGACTTCGCGGTGGCCGCCAGATCCTTGGCGTTGTTGCGATACTCCACAGCAATCCTGCTCAGCGATGTTGCCACTGACTTGAGGCTGTCCTGGAGTTTTTCGTCAGTCACCTGATCGGCAAAGCTGCGGAGCTGGTCGGCCGTGGCGTCGATATCGTCGGCACGCGTGTTGAGCGCCGCCGCGGCATCGTTGAGCTGGGACACTGTAAGATCGACATGTTGATTCGCGGCATCAAATGCCTTCGCAAGCTCGGCGGACACGTTGTCAAACGAGCCCGTGCTTCCGTCAATCGCGGCATTGATGGCGTCGTTGGCGTCCTTCAGCGCTTCCTTGGAATCGCTAATACCGCTCTTGACATGCTCCATCAGCTGCTTCGTTGACTCATCGACCGTGCCCGTCTGCTTGAGCATGCCGCTCGCCGACGTCAGCGAATCGGACGTGGAGCTCAAAATGCCCGCCAGCGACGAAGCATTTGCCTGAACGTCTCGCAGGTCCTCAATCGAATCGCCAAGCGTCGAGGACAGGTTGGCGATAAAGTTGCTGACCTGGTCGGTGCTCATGTAATCGAGCAGGCTGGACACCGTCTTAAGACCGATGCTCGTAATGGTCTCGGTAAAAGTTTCGTTAACCTGGCTCTGAACGGCACTCGAACCCTTCTCGGTCACGATCTGCGCAATGGCGTTGGCCTTCTGGTTCTCGTAAAACTCGATATCGGCGTGTTCCACGTCGGTCGAGAAAAGCGTCATCATGTCAGCGCTAAACGTTTTGGGGATAACGACGGCAGCATAGTACGCGCCCGACTTAACGCCCTCGATAGCCTTTTCGCGATTGTTGAGCACAACCCAATCGAAGCTCTCGTTGCCGCGCAGGGTGGCGGTCACGTTTTCGCCCACGTTAACCTCGACGGGGATCAAATCGCTCTCGTAACCCTCATCGGTGTTGACCACGTCGATCTTAAGATTGCCGGTGTTGCCGTACGGATCCCAGCTGCCGGCGATGTTAAACCACGCGTACAGACACGGTACGATAATGAGGCCCATCACGACAACCAAGCCGATCACGGAGCGAGACACGTTTTGGACATCGCGCTTAAACAGATGCAGGATGTTCTTCATTTATGCCTCACCTCCTTTGGAGTGCTTGCCAAGCGCGGTGGTATCTCCATCATTTGTGGCTGTGCTGTCGCTGCCCTGAGATTTATGGTGCGAGCCGATATGCGGCAAGCGGCCCGTGGACTGATCGCCGCCCTTGGCACCACGCTCGCTGGCGTTGAGGCCAAACATGTGGCGGGCGGCAGGAATGGCGGCCGTGTGTTCGCGCATCTCGCGACGCAGGTCCTCATCCGAAAGCGCCGAGATGCGCATCTGGGTATTGAGGCTCGCTCGGATATATTCGATATTGATCAGCCAGCCGCAGATGGCAATAACCGAGATGATCCAAATGACAAGCAGGATGATCTTGCCGTTATTGTCGATATCGAGAACCGTCGACAGGACAAAGAGCAGGACCTGAACGCCCACCACGGCGGCAAAACCGCCCTTGATGTAGTACGGGTAGCGATGTTCAAAGGCGACCGCATGATCGAGCAGTTCGCGACGGTACGAATCGGAATCGAGCATGACGCGCATGGCCGTGCGCAGCGAGTAGCGCTGGCGCGGCAGGTCGTTGGACTCGCAAATCATCATACCGGTCGTGGAGAGCTGTTTATCAAAGAGCAGGTTAAGGTTGAGCAGCAGCGGACGCAGCTGCAGGCCGATAAAGAGCGCCACGATCAAGAACACGCCCAGAATGCACAGGTTAAACAGGTAGTTAAACGAGTACATGCCGCCGACCGTCTCGCGCAGCAGATTGATGCCGTAGGTAAAGGGCAGCAGCGGGTGCAGCCACTGGAAGAAGCCAGGCATCATCTCGATGGGGTACATGCCCGACGAACCCGGGATCTGCACGATAACCAGAATGACGCCGATTGCCTTGCCGATGTGCTTAAACGTAGTGGACAGCGCGTAAATGATGTTGACGTACGTAAACGAGATGGCGATGCCGCCCAGCACGAACAGCAGCGGGTTGACGCACTGTACGCCAATGACCAGATCACCCACCGTAACGATGATGGCCTGCAACGCGCCCAGGATCACCATGAGCAACCAGCGGCCAAAGTAGCCTTGGCGCGCCGTAAAGCTGCCAACACCTTCACGGTCGACCTCGAGCTTGTAGATGGCGATGAGCACATAGCCGCCCACCCAAAGCGCCAGATTGGTGTAGAAGGGAGCGATGCCCGAGCCAAAGCTCTTGACCGGATAGATCGACTTGGACGTCAGCTCGACCGGAGAGGCCATGAAATCTGCCACGTCATTGACATCGACGCCCATAAGGTCGGCGAGCTCGCCCATAGACTCAGAGGTCTGCAGCGCCGCGATGTCATTGGCGGCGGTTACAAGCTTGTCCTGGACCTTGGCAAGCGAGGAATCGGTCTGGGACAGCGTGGTCTTGGCCTGGCCGAGCGTAGCGCTAAGCTGCGCCAACGTGCCGCGCGCATTTGCAAGTGTAGGTGTCATACCCGAGACGATACCGGTCAGGTCGCCCGAAACGGCAGCAAAAGAGTCGAGCGCGCTCGAGGCCTTCGGCAGCGCGTTTTGGCCCAAGTCCGTCTGGGCTTGGCCAAGGTTGGTCGCACCGGTATGAATTGCGTTATTGATAGCGTCACTGGCACCCGAAACAGCCGCTGCGTCATTCGCCATGGCGCTCGACTGCGCGGACAGACCGTCCTTGATGCTCTGAAGCTTTTCATTCTGCTCTCGAAGCAAATCGATGGTCGATACAATGCGCGCGTCAATTTCCTCGGAACCTGTCGACGTGTCATTGGCGAGAATCTCCAAGTGCCCGATAACGGCCTTATTGTGGTCGATCGTCGCTTGAAGAGACTCGAGCGAGTTGTCGATACGGGTGGTCGTAGATGTGACCGCGCCCGTCAGCTTGCCGATGGCAGCGTTCGCAGAGGCCGACGTCTTGGTGAGCGCAAGGCTGCCTTCCGAGAGCGCCTTGGAGAGCGAGGTGATGGAGTTGCCCGCCGTGGTGCGAGCTTCGCCCAGCAGGTCGTTGCCCTGGGAGATCGCCTGCGTCAGCGACGGTGCCTGACCTTGCAAGCCGGCAAGTGCCGCATCAGCCGAGGCGATAGCGCCACTCGTCTTATCGATGGCGGCATTCATATCGCCAATCGAATCGCGCACCTCGCCCAAGGTGTCGGACGCCTCGGACACCGAACTTGCCAGCGAGTCCTGAGTCTGGGTTGCCTTGTCCTTTAAATCGACACCGGCATCCTTGGCGATACCGGCAACAGTCTTGCCTACCGTAGAGACAAATTCCGAGTTGATCTGCTCCTCGATGGTGTTTGCACCGGTATCGGTAACCTTGGGCGCAATGGCGCTCTTCTTCTCATTGACGTAGTACGTGAGCTTGGGCTGATGGTAGTTGCCGTCGAGCATCGAAACCAGGTTATCCGAGAAGTTCTTGGGAATCACGATAGCGGCATAGTACTCGCCGCTCTCGACGCCCTCCTTGGCATCGGCCGTCGAGTCGACGAACGTCCAGCCCAACTGATGATTCTCCTTGAGCTGGTCGACCACTTTGTCGCCAGCGTTGAGCTCACCCACCAATTCGTTTTGGGTGCCTCGATCGTTGTTGGCGATAGCAATCTTGATGCCTTGGGTGTTTCCATACGGATCCCAGTTTGCCACGATGTTATACCAGGCATACAGCGAGGGAATAACGCACACGCCTAGGGTAACCACCAGGGCGACGGGGTTCACAAGCAGTCGCTTAATGTCGCGCTTAAATATCGCAAAGGACACCTTTGCATTGGATAGTTTGCTGCCGAGACTCACGCTTGGACCATCCATCCTGTCGTTAAATCGAATCGTACTATCGACAACCATTGTAGTAGGCGCTTTAACGTCTCAAAGCACAATGGT
>CAUBWQ010000117.1 GCA_958439775.1 uncultured Collinsella sp.
CGGCATGAGCCCGGTTGACCTGCAAAAGGTGAGCGAGCTGGGCGTGGCGCTCAACAATGCCGCCATCGCGGGCAAGCCCGACGATCTGGTTATCAACACGCACGTGTGCCGCGGCAACTATCACTCCACGTATGCCTTCGAGGGTGGTTACGATCCCATTGCGCCGTACCTGTTCGCACATGAGAACGTCGACGCGTTCTACCTTGAGTTCGATACGCCACGCGCCGGTGGCTTTGAGCCGCTCAAGTACGTTGCTCCCGGCAAGAAGGTCGTGCTGGGCCTGGTGACCACCAAGGCGGCTGAGCTTGAGGACGAGGACGTTATCGTCGAACGTATCCACGAGGCCGCAAAGTATGTGCCGCTCGAGAACCTGTACCTGTCGCCCCAGTGCGGCTTTGCCAGCTGCGAGATTGGCAACAAGCTGACCGAGGACGAGCAGTGGGCGAAGATCGCGCTGGTCAAGCGCATTGCCGAGCGCGTTTGGAAGTAACGCTACCGTTTGCAGGTGGCGGCGCGCGCGAGACATTGCGTATCACGTACAATGGTTCGGATCGTATCGTTCGGGCAGGTTATCCGATATGCCTGATCGCCCTTCCATCATGAAAGGACATCCATGCCCCAGTTCTCGACGCCCACCGTATCTGAACTCGAGGAGACTGTCGAATAGTAGCTGCGTTCAGCCAAATTAAAAATGGCGTCCATGCGTATGTACGCGTGGACGCCATTTTTAATGCGTCAGTATCCAGTGGATGCCGCGCGCCATGCGCAGGTCAGTTTGGGCAAAATGATTGCCGGGGTTGAGCTCCAGCGTTGTTGGGATGTCGCGCTCGATAAACAGCTCTTCCATCGCGCGCGTGTCGTCGAGTACGTGCCGCATCATGCGGTTGGGCGTCTTGGTTTCCTTTTTACCGAGCGACAGATAGGCGGCGTCGGGCGTAGCCGTCATCGTGCGCTCGCGCGCGTAGTCGATAAAGCCGGGGAACCACAGCGACCCCGATGCACTCGCCACGCGCTCAAAGACATCTGTTTGCCAAAGTGCCCACAGTGCAAAAAGACCCGCCAACGAGTAGCCGGCAACGCCGCGCCAGGCGGGCGGTTGCGGGAGCGATGATTCGGCCTGGGGGATTATCTGCTTCAACAACTCGTCAAGAAAACCAGCGGCCTGTCCGCCAAAGGGCTCGGCATCTCGTATAGCTCCGTCGCATTCCCAGGGGCTCAGCTCGCGATTCCAATCGAGCCCTCCAATGGCGACAAGGGTGAACGGCGGGCAGTCGAGCTCTCGGCAGCGCTCGTAGACTTCACTACCGTCGCCCATAACCACGGGGAGGTAGATGACGGGCGCGCCTTCCGCACACTCTGAATAAACGGTTATCTGCTTATGATGCGCTTCCAAGGCAGGCTTCTCTCGGTGTTGTGATATTGACAGCCTCAATTGTCGCACGCTGGCACGGGGGCAGACGCTAAAAGAAAGGCGCGGAGCCGATCGATGCGATTCCGCGCCTTGTTGTTTTTGCTTTAGCAGACTATGCCGTTACGCCACGAAGAAGTAGACGAGGAAGGCAAGGGCTGCGATCCACATGAGCGGCTTGATCTTGGAGGCCTCGCCCTTAAAGAGCGCGACGACCACGTAGGCGATAAAGCCCAGGCCAATGCCGGCAGAGATGGAGTAGGTGAAGGGCACGCCGGCGACAATCATGAACGCCGGGAAACCCTGCGACACGTCGGACCAGTCGATCTCGGAGGCCTCGCTCATCATGAGGTAGCCGACGTAGACCAGAGCACCGCAGGTGGCGGCGCTGGAAACGATGGTGACGATGGGGGAGAAGAACGCGGCGAGAATGAACAGCACGCCGGTGGTGACGGAGGTGAGGCCCGTGCGGCCGCCGTCGGCAGCGCCAGAGGTGGACTCGACGAAGGTGGTGATGGAGGAGACGCCCATGAAACCGCCCACAGCGGCGGCGGCGGAGTCGACGATCAGGATCTCCTTGATATTCTCGACGTTGCCGTCGTCGGTGAGGAACTCGCCCTGCTTGGCCACGGCCATCGCAGTGCCCATGGTGTCGAAGAAGTCACTCATGAGCAGCGAGAACGAGATGACGAGGAGCGCGGGGTCGGTAAGGACCTTGACGATGGCGGGCACGCCGCCGGCGTCGGCGATGGGGCCACCGATGCTCGAGAAGTCGAGCGGGGCGATGATACCGGTCGGAGCCTGGGTCACACCTAGGGGGATACCGGCGATGACGGCGACGACGATGCCGATGAGCAGCGAACCGGGGACGTTGCGGCAGGCGAGGGCGACTGTCACCAGGATGGAGATGATGCCGACGATGAAGGTGGGGGAGGTGATGTCGCCCAGGCCGACGAGCGTACCGGCGCCAGCGGTGATGATGCCGGCGTCGCACAGGCCGATCATGGCGATAAACAGGCCCAAGCCAACCGAGATGGCGTGGCGCAGGACCACGGGGATGGCGTCCATGATGGCCTCGCGCAGGCCGCAAAGGACGAGCAGCAAGATGACGACGCCCTCAAGGAAGATGACGCTCATGGCCACGTGCCAGTCACCGCCGCAGACGGTGGTGGTGATTCCGGCGATCATCGCGTTGACGCCTAAGCCCGACGCGCAGGCGAGCGGGCGGTTGGCGAAGATGCCCATGCAGATGGTCATGATGCCGGCGCCCAGGCAGGTGGCGCAGGCGAGCGCTCCCGCATCGATGCCAGCGCCCGAGAGCACCGCGGGGTTGACGGCGATGATGTAGGCCATCGCCAGGAATGTTGTCAGTCCAGCGCGGAGTTCGGTCCCGATTGTGGACTTGCGCTCGCTGACGTGAAATAGTTCGTCCATGCATACCCTTTCCTTGTTCGGCCCCGAGTTTAGGCCGATTGACACGAACTCACCCACTATAGCCCCTTTACGACGCCGTTGTTCCTCGCATGTTGATGTTCGGCGCTTTGTAACAGACGGACGGTATTTTTCGCATGAAAATGTGTGGGTACCGTATACTTAAGCGGTTACAACGACCCCTATGGAGGAACGTATGATTAAAGAGCTTTGCCACGACGAGGCTATCCTGTCCCAGCGTTGCGAGGTTGCGACCGTCGAGGACGAGTCGGTCGCACAGGACCTGATCGATACCATCAAGTCGCTCGACGATGCCGGCTGCCTTGCCGCTAACCAGATTGGCGTTACCAAGAAGGTTTGCGTCTATCTGGACGACGCCGGCGAGCCCCACGTGCTCTACAACCCCCGTCTGGTGTTTGGCCTGGGCGCCAGCAAGATGGAGGAGAGCTGCCTGACGCACGAGGAGGTCACCAAGTCCACGCGCTATATCAAGTGCAAGGTTGCCTTTGACCAGATCGTCGACGGCAAGATGAAGGAGTGCCGCCGCGACTACGCGGGCTTTGAGGCACAGATGATCCAGCATATGATCGATCACTGTCTTGGAAAGTTGGTCTAAGGGGACCAAAGCACCGCACCTTGCCGCTCAATCGTCGCTTGCGTGGCAATCTGCGGCACTTTGACTCCTTAGACGACCTGCGGGGTTAACTTGGTTGAGTTTATCCTGCTTGAATAGCCCGGGTATGACATTGTTGTCATGTCCGGGCTTTTGTGTTTAGCGCCTTTTTGTTTGGTGACAATAAGCTTAGCAAGAACGTAAGGCTAGGAGGCGCTATGTGCACGAGTATTCGATTTACCGATGATTCCGGCCACATGTATCTGGGACGCAACCTCGACTGGAGCTTTGACTACGGCCAGCAGGTTCGCGTGATGCCGCGCGGGTTTCACATTCCGTATTCGTTTATCGACGACGCGACAGCGGCGCACGCGGTGATCGGTATGTGCATCGATTACAAGAACTATCCCATGTTTTTCGATTGCGGTAACGATGCGGGCCTCGCCGTGGCGGGTCTCAATTTCCCGGGTTATGCCGAGTATGCCGAGGACCCTGTCGACGGCAAGACCAATATCGCGGCCTATGAGTTCCCCCTGTGGGTGGCAGCGACGTTCTCGACGGTCGATGAGGTCGAGGCCGCGCTGCGCGACACGGTGATTGTCGCCAAATCTGCCGGAGAGGGGCTGGGCGTGTCGCTGCTCCATTGGATTATCGGCGACAGCCAACGCAGTATCGTGGTCGAGATGATGGCTGACGGCCTGCATGTATACGACGATCCGGTCGACACCCTTGCCAACCAGCCGACCTTCCCGTGGCACATGGAAAACCTGCGCACCTATATCACCGCCACAAGCGATTTTCCGCAGACGGCGACATGGCGTGGCGCCGAGCTCAAGCCCTATGGAGCCGGTGCCGGCATGCGCGGCATTCCGGGCGATTGCTATTCGCCGAGCCGTTTTGTAAAGGCGGCGTACCTCAATGCCAATTACCCGCAAAAGGAGAGCGAGACCGAAAACGTCGTTCGCATGTTCCGCTCGCTCGAGGGCGTGGTGATGATCGAGGGAGCGTCCAGGATGGGCGATGGCAAGTTCGAGAAGACTATCTACACCGGATGCTTTAGCGCGCGCACGGGCAATTATTACTACGCGATGTATGGGGATCCGTCGATTCGCTACGTGAGCCTGATGGATGCCGAGGGTGCGAGCCCCGATAGGCTCGTGGTTCCCGAG
>CAUBWQ010000118.1 GCA_958439775.1 uncultured Collinsella sp.
CGAGCAGCGCGTCGCTTTCCGTCGCGCCATGCGCAAGGCGGTTCAGGCTGCTCGTAAGTCCGGTGCTAAGGGCATCCGTATCCAGTGCTCCGGTCGTCTCGGCGGTGCCGAGATGGGCCGTCGTGAGTGGTACCGCGAGGGTCGCGTGCCTCTGCACACCCTCCGTGCCAAGATCGACTACGGCACGGCTGTCGCCAGCACCACCATGGGCGCTTGCGGCGTGAAGGTCTGGATCTACCTGGGCGAGAAGCTCCCGGGCCAGCCTGTTCCCAACCCTGCACTCGAGGGCTCTTCCCGTCCTCGTCGTCGTAACTCCGAGAGGAGGGGTCAGTAGTGCTTGCCCCTAAGCGTATTCTTCACCGCAAGGTGCAGCGTGGCTCCATGAAGGGCCAGGCCAAGGGTAATACCGAGCTGCATTTCGGCGAGTTTGGTATCCAGGCTCTCGAGGCCCATTGGATCACCAACCGTCAGATCGAGGCCGCTCGTATTGCCATGACCCGCTACATGAAGCGTGGCGGTCGTGTGTACATCACGATCTTCCCCGATAAGCCCATCACCAAGAAGCCTGCTGAGACTCGCATGGGTTCTGGTAAGGGTAACCCCGAGGAGTGGGTGGCCGTCGTCAAGCCCGGCCGCATCATGTTCGAGGTCAAGGGCGTGCCCGAGGAGGTCGCTCGCGAGGCTCTGCGTCTTGCACAGCACAAGCTTCCCATCAAGACCAAGATTGTTGCTGCTAAGAACGCTGAGCAGCGCATCGAGAAGGAGATGGCTGAGGAGGCCGCTCTCGAGGCCAAGTGGGCTGCTGAGGACGCCGCCGCCGCCAAGGAGGAGAACTAATGAAGCCCGCAGAGATTCGTGAGCTCTCGGACGCTCAGCTCGTTGAGAAGCTGAAGGAAATGCGCGCCGAGCTCTTTAACCTTCGTTTCCAGATGGCCACCAGCCAGCTGGACAACACCGCTCGCGTCAACACCGTGAAGAAGGACATCGCTCGCGTCCTCACGGAGCAGCGCGCCCGCGAGATCGCAGCGGAGAAGTCCGCTGTCGCCGAGTAGGACCTAAGGAGAGAACATGACTGATTCGCGTAACTCGCGTAAGGTCCGTACGGGTGTCGTTACCTCCGTCTCCGGTGCCAAGACCATTGTTGTCACCATCACCGAGCGCAAGCGTCACCCCAAGTACGGCAAGATGATGACCAGCTCCAAGAAGCTGCACGCTCACGACGAGGAGTGCACGGCTGGCGTGGGCGATACCGTCCGCGTTATGGAGACCCGTCCTATGTCCAAGATGAAGCGTTGGCGCCTCATCGAGGTCGTCGAGCGCGCTAAATAAGCAGTCGCTCTTACGACTTGTACGTTTCCGAAGATGTGCGTATGCCTGGCTTGCATACCACGGGCCGTATAAAGGCTGCGCACCTCTCTTCGGTTCTTAGTTCGGAGGAACATCTACCATGATTCAGATGCAAACCATGCTGAACGTCGCCGACAACTCCGGCGCTCGCAAGAGGTGCTTGGCGGTTCCAAGCGTCGTTATGCAGGCATCGGCGATGTGTTCATCGGTGCTGTCCAGGAGGCTACCCCTGGCGCCAACGTCAAGAAGAAGGACGTTGTCCGTTGCGTCGTCGTTCGCACCGTTAAGGAGATCCGCCGCAAGGATGGCTCCTACATTCGCTTTGATGAGAACGCCTGCGTTGTCATCAACAACGATGGTTCGCCCGTCGGCACCCGTATCTTCGGGCCCGTCGCTCGCGAGCTTCGTGACAAGAAGTACATGAAGATCGTCTCGCTCGCTCCCGAGACCCTGTAGTTAGGGGAGATATATGTATATCAAGAAGGGCGATAAGGTCCAGGTTCTCTCTGGTAAGGATCGCGGCAAGCAGGGCGTTATCCTGCGTGCCCTCCCCGCAGAGAACAAGGTCGTTGTCGAGGGCGTTTCGGTCGTCAAGAAGGCCGTCAAGCCCAACGCTGCCAACCAGCAGGGCGGCATCGTTTCGCAGGAGGCTCCCATCGATGCCTCCAACGTCAATCTCGTTTGCCCCGAGTGCGGTAAGGTTACCCGCGTCGGTCACGAGAAGGACGGCAAGAACAAGCTGCGCGTCTGCAAGAAGTGCGGCCACAAGTTCTAAGCTGCCCGCAACAGTTAAGTTGCTAGCAAAGGCCCGGATGCCCCACGGCACCCGGGCCTTTTTCTATTCCTACTCATTGGGGCTAGTCTTAAATGAGTGTTTGCACTCATTGGGGACAGACTTAAATGCCTAGTCGTTTGGGACGTTCTTAAACGACTAGCCTATGGGGGCAGTCTTTAGATCAATATATCTGGCCGTCTGGGATGGGCTTCAACGAAAGCGGCGCTTAGGGACTTTCCCTAGGTGCCGGCACATAGGGACGTTCCCCAGGTGCCGGCAGTTTGGGACGGTCCTTTGATGTCTGATGCCCCCAGAGGGGTGAAGTAATACAGTCTGCTCTGTCTTTTAGGGCTTTATTGTTCCGCCCCTTTATGTTTCGCAAGGATTGTCGCACGCGCATTTATGCGCATATAATAGCGCGAGAATGCGTGTAACGGCGCAAACATGTGCAAACTATGGCTAAATAGTGACTGAAAAGCGAATAGACACGCAAATACGAGCAAATACGCGCGTAATTGTGCGAATATAGGGCTGTTAGAAATGAAGAACCTTCGATGACTCAGGAGGCACATGATGGCAGATTCCAAACAGGTTCCACTCGACTCCGCGGCAGCAGCAAAGGCAGCGTTTGCTTCGGTTCAGGACAAGCCGTTCCCTAACGACATCTTTACGGCACCTGAGCTTCGCTGGGCTGTGATCGGTTGCGGCGTTATCGCCAACCAAATGGCCCAGTCCCTCGCCCTTGCCGGCCGCAAGCTCGCGGGTGTCGTCAACCGTACGCTGTCCAAGGCCCAGGCCTTTGCCGAGCAGTATGGCATCGAGAAGGTCTATGAAACGGCCGAGGACCTCTATGCCGATCCGAACATTGACGCAGTCTATATCACCACGCCGCACAACACTCACATCACCTACTTGCGATCCGCTCTGGCAGCCGGCAAACATGTGCTCTGCGAAAAGGCCATCACCCTCAATTCCGCCGAGCTCGACGAGGCCCGCGCCATTGCCGGTGATCACAACGTCGTCCTTATGGACGCCACCACGGTGCTTCACATGCCCTTGTATCAGGAGCTGCGTCGTCGCATGGATGTCGGCGAGTTCGGCCGCATGAATCTCGCTCAGCTCAACTTTGGCAGCTATAAGGAGTACGGCGACCTGACCAACCGCTTCTACAACCGTAGCCTTGCCGGTGGCGCCATGCTCGACATTGGCGTGTATGCGCTCTCCGTCATGCGTCTCTTTATGACGAGCCAGCCCGCTGAGGTTGTCTCGCTGGGCAACACCTGTGAGACCGGTGTCGACGTTGCGGGCGGCATTGTCTGCCGTAACGCCGAACAGCAGCTGGGCGTGGTGAGCCTTACGCTCCACTCCAAGCAGCCCAAGCGTTCGGTCATTAGCTTCGACAAGTGCTATATCGAGGTCAACGATTATCCGCGTGCCGATCACGCGACCATCGTGTGGACTGCAGACGGTCACCGTGAGGAGGTCCACGCTGGCACCGAGGCATACGCTCTGTGCTACGAGATGGCCGATCTTGAGAAGGCCGTTGCCGGCGATGATTCGAAGTGCGAGCTTCTGGGCTATGCTTCTGATGTTATGGAGCTGATGACCAAGCTTCGCGCCGATTGGGGAGTCGTGTACCCCGAGGAGGAGTAAGCGATGCTAGCGGAAGATAGGCTCAATGCGATTGTGTCGATGGTGCAGCAGGCTGGCTCGGTTACTGTGCCAGAGCTTGCCGATACCCTGGGCGTGACGGCGTCTACCATTCGGCGCGACCTGCAGGCGCTCGACCGCGCACACCGCATCGCCAAGGTCCACGGTGGGGCGACGAGTCTTGAGCGCGCGCACGTGACGCGCGACCTAACGATCAGCGAGCGCAGCGATCTCCATAACGACGACAAGGAGCGTATCTGCGCCCGTGCGGCGGCGCTTGTGGAGCCCGATAGCTTTGTGTATATCGATTCGGGCTCCACGACCCTCAAGCTCATCGAGCATCTTCCGCGCCTTGAGGGCGTCACCTATGTGACTGATTCCGTGCTCCACGCTCAGCACCTCGCTTTGCGCGGCATGCGCACCGTTGTGCTGGGCGGCGAGCTCAAGCCAGAGACCGAGGCGCTCGTCGGACCCGATGCCTTGGCAACCCTGGACCGCTATAACTTCAACTGTGGCTTTTGGGGTTCTAACGGCATTGCCGCCGAGCAGGGCTTCACGGCGCCCGATATCGAGGAAGCGCAAGTAAAGCGTATCTCGATGCGCCATACGGCCAAACGCTTCGTAATCTCGGACGCCAGTAAATTTGGCATGGTGGCGCCCGTCAAGTTCGCGGACTTCCGCGACGCAACGATTATTACCGCAGGCGAGGTCCCCGCCAAGTACCGGGCAATGGACAACGTCATCACGGTCTAACAGCAGGGGACGGGCTAAGGCCAAAGCCACCACAAAGCTGCCTGTCCCCATTGTGGTGGTTAGAAATGGAAACCGAGTAGTT
>CAUBWQ010000119.1 GCA_958439775.1 uncultured Collinsella sp.
GAGGATATCGGGCATGTCGAGATAGGCGCTGCGGTCGCCGCCCTTGGCAAGGCCGGCGTGGTGCGCCTCGTCGATAACGACAAAGCCGATGCGGCCCGAACGTGCGAAGCGGTCACGGTGGATAGATAGGAACTCGGGCGTCGTGAGCACGATACCGGTGCGGCCCGAAGCTAGGCCGGCGAACACATCATCGCGTGCGGCCTCCACGGTCTCGCCGGTCAGCACGCCAACACCAATACCGAGCGCTGCCATCGTCGACGAGAGGTGATAGGCCTGGTCGGCAACGAGCGCTCGCGGCGGCTAGACAAAGGTGCCGGAGCGTCCGAGAAGGAGCGCCTCACGCGCGGCACGCGCGTGGAAGATGAGCGACTTGCCGCACCTCGTTCCCATAACGGCCAGAACACTTTGGTGATCGGCCAGGGCATCGAGCGCCTCGACCTGCGCGCGATGTGGCTGGTTCGAGCCGATAAAGCTATGGATAAGCGAGCGCGTGAGCTCGGTATAGGAAAGCTGGGCGAGCGTCTCGCGCTTGCGCGACTCCAAGCGCAGGCCGGAATCCGCCGGCTGCACGCCACGACGAAGCTCGCATGCCGGATCGTCGACGCTGGGCAGCGTGGTATCGCGGACCAGAACATCCTTGACCATGAGCTTGGGCTTCACACGACCCTGCCAATGCTCGGCAACGGCCTCGAACACCAAGTCGACAGCGCTATCGCAGTTGATGAGCTTATCGATTTGCGGCACGCGGAACATAATAGCCGGCACACTCGCGGCGCCATCGGTCGCCACAAAGCGCATGTGCTCGCCGGTCTTACCCACCACGGCGCGATCACACATCGTCACGCCCTCGGCAGCCAGCAGCGGCACCTTATTACCCTGGCCAAACGGCTCAAGGCGGGAAATCTGCTCGATGGTCTCGATATTCAATTCGGAAAGGTCGACCGTGGCGGCAACCTCGTCGGTGTCCTCAAAGTCCTCGGCGGGAAGCTCGGACAACACGACGGAAAGGCGACGGCGGAACTCATCGAGCTTGGATGCCTCGATGGTCACACCCACCGCACCGGCATGTCCGCCGCGACGAATCATCAGGTCGGAACAGCGTTCGATGGCGTCAAACAGGTTAACTTTGCCCACCGAGCGACCAGAGCCGCGCGCGATACCGTCCTCGATCGAGAACAGCAGCGCCGGCACGTGGTAGCGGTTGGTCAGACGGCTTGCCACGATGCCCTTGACGCCCTCGTGCCAACCTTCGCCGCCCACGACGATCGCGCGTCCGCCGTCATAGGTCTCCTCGACCTTTGCCATGGCATCGCGCGTGAGCTCCGCCTCGATCTCACGGCGCTGGCGGTTGATTTCCTCGAGCTCAGCCGCCAGTGTGCTTGCTTCGATGGGATCGCGGGCAAGCAGCAGGTCGAGCGCCAGCTTGGGATCAGCCATGCGACCGGCAGCGTTTAAGCGGGGAATGAGCGAGAATGACAGGCCATCCGCCGTAATGCTCGAAAGGTCCGCCTTGGCGAGCGCGGCAAGCGCGATATAGCCCGGGCGAGCGGTTACGCGCATCTGCTGGATGCCCTCGGCAACCAGCGCGCGATTCTCGGGCGTGAGCGGCATCATGTCGGACACGGTGCCCAGCGCCGCGACCTCGATTAGCGAACGCCAATACGACGGCTTGCCCAGACGTTCGCCCAGGACTTGCACCAACTTGAGTGCCACGCCGGCACCGGCAAGCTCACGCGAAGGACCATCGTCATCGAGCTTAGGGTCGGTCAGGGGTACGCCCTGCGGCACCTGATCGGAGGGCTCGTGATGGTCCGTGACCACCAAATCGATCCCCAGGCTCTTCAGATAGGAAACCTCTTCCTTGGCGGCAATGCCGTTATCGACGGTCACGATCAGCTGGGGGCGAGCGAGCTCGTTAACGCGGTCGAGCGCCGCGCGCGAAAGACCGTAGCCCTCATCAAAGCGATGCGGAATAAACGGCGTGACATCGGCGCCAAACGTGCGCAGCGCCTCGGTCAACAGGCAGGTCGACGTAATACCGTCAACGTCAAAATCGCCAAAGACTGCAATGTGCTCGTGGTTGCGAATAGCACGCTCGACGCGGTCGGCAACGACCGACATGCCCGGGATAATGAGTGGGTCGGCCCAGTCGCGATCGAGCGAAGGCGTCAAAAACAATTGGCCCTCTTTGATTGAGCCAATGCCGTGCGCGACCATAATGCGCGCCACCAGCCCGGGAATGCCCAGACCAGCCGAAAGCTCCTTTTCGAGCTCGGGGTTTTGCTGAGCGACCGCCCAGCGATGCGTCGTCTTAAGCGATGACATAGGCACCCACCCCCGATAGGGGCAGGTCGCCGCGATACCTCTCACGGTTCATAGCGATGAGTCCTCTGTGTATGCCCGCTTCGGCAGGCAGATCTGTTGAACGGATTTATTATACCGTGCGGCGCGGACGCAAATCGCCGCAGCATGCCGCGGTTTCGGTAAACGATGCCGGTAATAGCCTCGAAATAATCGAGCGTTTCTGACGCACGGACACATGTGAGCGTCTAGCATATCCAGTCAAAACGGATTCACGAGCAAAGGGAGTCACAAGAGCATATGAAGCAATGGGTTGGACTGGGCAAGTTTCTCGCGGGGCACATGCAAATCATCGTTCCGATTTGTGTGGCGCTCGGCGTGCTCTTTCCTCAACAGATCGGCGTTCTCAAGCCCATCGTTCCCACCTTGTTTGCCTTTATGACGTTCCAAGGTGCGCTCAGCAACACCTTTCACCAGGTAGCCGAGGTGTTCCACCGTCCGCTGCACCTGATTCTGGCGTTGTTGGTCTCGGCGGCGCTTATTCCCATCGCGGCCTACGCCATGGGATCGTTGTTCTTTGGTTCCAACCCCAACCTTGTCTGCGGCATCGTGCTCGAATACAGTGTGCCCGTGGCAGTCACCGCTTTTATGTGGATCAGCATGTTCGGCGGCAACGGCCCGCTCGCGCTCACCATCATCCTGACTTCCTCGGTCATCTCCCCTGTGACGATTCCGCTTACGCTCAAGCTCCTGCTGGGCGCCACCGTCTCGATCGACGTGCCGAGCATGATGCAGAACATGGCCTTTATGATCGCCATCCCCGCCGTGCTCGGCATCGTGATCAACGAGCTCACGCGCGGATGGGGGCACGAAAAACTCTCCCCCGCGCTCTCGCCCGCCTGCAAGTTCATGATGATGGGCGTTATCGCCTCCAACTCCACCGCCATGAGCGAGTACGTGCTGCACATGAACGCGGTGCGCTTGGAAGTCGCCCTCTTTATTTTGGTCTTCGCCATCAGCGGCTTTGTCGTCGGCATTCTGGTCGCCCGCGCGCTGCATCTGCCATATAGCGAAACGACCACCATGTGCTTTACCTGCGGCATGCGCAATATCTCTTCGGGCGCCGTCATCGCCACGCAATACTTTCCGGGCGAAGTTGTGTTTCCCGTCATGTGTGGAACGTTGTTTCAGCAGGTGCTCGCCTCGCTTATCGGACACTTCTTTGAGCGTCTGACCGGCGAGGAGCGCGCCGCCCAGCGCAAGCGGGTCGAGGCCGGCCGCGATGCAATGGCGCGCTAAACCGTCCGCAGTGTGCGGGCGCTCACTTTACGATGTGAGCGCCTCCAGATGTGCGCGGAATCGCTCCGCATCGACATCGAGCGTGGTCTCAGCATTGACCTGAGCCAGCCGATACCCGACAAAGTAGGGTGAAACCACCCAGCGCGGAAGCGCCTTGGCAATGGTCCGGCCGTCCATGTGGTAGAAGAACAAGTTGTACGACTCTGCGCGACCACCATGGTGCTCGTTCAGGATATAGCGCAGAGCTACCTGAATCGCATCGGCGAAGAGGTCCGTCTCGGCTTGGTCTCGCGCGCCATCGCTGGCGGCGATTCCCTGCGGGGCTGAAACATTGACCTCAAAGAACCCCATAATCGGTTCGGTTGAGATGTTGACCGCAACCCTTCCCCTCTGCCAAACATCGATGCCTTCAAAGTTGGCTGAGGTCAGCGCCGCATAGCCGTCCTCCTGTTCCAAGCCCACAATCTGCATGTGTGGATGGACGAGGCTGCCGCCCGAAAGCGGACCCTTGTTCTTGTACATGAGCACGCTTCGATACTGCTGCGAATCGATCATCTGCTGCCAGCAATCCAGAGCAAACCTCATCACATGGTGGAGTTCATCCGGCTTATAGGTCACCAGGTCGGCATCGTGATCGGCCGACTCGATCAGCACGGTTTGACGGGTGGCGCGCAGGGTCTTGAACTTATTCTCGAGCCAGATGCAGTCACCGTCGCGCTGGATGATGTTGGTGAGCCCCTCCGTGTTGCAAAAGGGACACGCGGTACCGGGGCGACGGTTGTCGTCGGGCTTGCCGCTCGCCTGCTGAACATCGAATACCAGCGCCACGGGTTATACCTCCAGCGGCACGATCTTGGTGCCATGGAGCTCGGAGACGTCTAGCGCCGCCGCGACCGCGTCGCGATTTGCCGTAGTGATGCCGCCGCCGGGAAGGATGGTCAAACGATCACCCGCATACTCGATTAAACGAGCCAGGTGATCGAAATTATCC
>CAUBWQ010000120.1 GCA_958439775.1 uncultured Collinsella sp.
CAGGCCGCGGTGCTGCCGACTTGCGGTACAGGACAAACCTTATGGTGCAAACGTTGACAGTTTGTTGCGGAAGTTCGTTTGTAGCGAGCATGTTTCCAATGTTTCCGCAGCGTTTCGGGGGTGCCGTTTTGTGCGACTCCTGTTGCCTGGCGAGCACGCGCCCTCGGTTCACGCTAGAATGCACTCAACCTTTAAGCGGTTAATCCATCCATAAGATGCACGAAGGAGCTATCTATGAGCGAACCCCTGCGCACCGTGAACGTCGGCCTCATCGGTCTGGGAACCGTCGGCGGCGGCGTGGCCCGCCTGATCAAGAGCCACCACGATGAGTACCTGGCAGCCTACGGCATCGACCTTAAGCTGACCCGCGCCTGCGCGCTTGCTTGGGAGCAAGCCGAGGCAGCCGGTATTGAGCGCGAGGCCTTTACGAGTGACTGGCATGACGTCGTCACCGACCCCGCCGTCGATATCGTCGTCGAGCTGATCGGCGGCGAGCATCCCGCAACCGAGATCTTCACCACTGCCTTTGAGCACGGCAAGCACGTCGTCTCTGCCAACAAGGCCCTGCTGGGCCGTCATGTCGAGACGCTCGCCGAGAAGGCGCGCGCGTGCGGCGTGCAGATTAAGTGCGAGGCCAGCTGTGGCGGTGGCATCCCCATCGTGAGCACGCTCGAGCACGACCTGGTGGGCAACAAGATCCTGACCATCGCCGGCATTCTCAACGGTACCACCAACTATATCCTGTCGCGCATGGACGCCGAGGGCGCCGATTACGCCGATGTGCTTGCCGACGCGCAGGCCAAGGGCTATGCCGAGGCCGACCCGTCCGCCGACGTCGACGGCTTCGACGCCGCCAGCAAGACGGCAATCCTCGCTTCCATCGGCTTTGGCACCCGCGTGACCACCGACGATGTCTACCAGCAGGGTATCCGTACCATCGGCGCCGAGGACATCGCCCAGGCCCGCGAGCTCGGCTACACCATCAAGCTGCTGGGCATCGCACGCAACACCGACGCCGGCGTCGACGTCCGCGTGCATCCCACGCTCATCCCGGCAGACCATATGCTCGCCAAGGTCAACGGCGCCATGAACGCCGTCTACGTGGTGGGTGACGCCGTGGGCGAAACCATGTTCTACGGTGCCGGCGCAGGCTCCTTCCCCACCGCGAGCGCCGTCGTGGGCGATATCCTGTCGCTCTCCGAGCAGATCAGCCGCGGCGTGGCTCCGCTGCCCGAGATTGAGCCCTATGGTCACAACCTCGCCTTTAAGCCCATGGACGAGCTCCAGACTAAGTACTATGTGCGCCTGAAGGTCGCCGACCGCGTGGGCGCCCTGTCCGAGACGGTCGATATCTTTGCCAAGCACAACATCTCGATCTCGCTCATCAACCAGGTCGAGGACGGCAAGTCGGGCGTCAGCGATGCCTGCTCGGTCATCTTCCTGACGCACCGCGCACTCGAGAAGGACGTCCAGGCTGCCGCCGCCGAGCTTGCCAGCGTCGACTGCGTGGCCGAGGTCGCCAACGTCCTGCGCATCGAGGACGTTGAGGCTTGGACCGAAGGCGTCATGGCCAACTAGTCCACTACTTCGAACCTCAACGAAGCTCAACGCAAAAGGCGCGCCGTCTGCATCAACTGCAGGCAGCGCGCCTTGTTTTGTTTGTAAGGGAAACTGCGTCCCGGTATTTCAGCTCAGAACGGGACGCAGCTTCCCTCAGGGCCATGTTTCGGAAAGTGTGTCCCGTTTTGAACGCCGATTCTGGGACGCGGTTTCCGCAACGAGCCTCTCGCGGAAAGCGCGTCCCACTCTGGACGCGGATTCTGGGATGCATGTTCCGTGACGGCGTTGGCTACCTGCCGTCGTCGTCCTGGGCTTCATCGCGCGCTTGGAGTTCCAGCATGCGGCGGCGGTATTCGCGCACGGCGAGCTTGGCGCGCTCCAGGCGGCGACGCTCACGCGGGGTCAGCTCGGACGGGTCGACCTCGTCTCCATAGGTCTTATCGGCAAGCAGGTGCGCCGCGTCCACAATACGGGCATCGATGTGGCCGCTCGCCGCCTCGGCGGAAAGACGCTCGGCAATCGTATCGAGCGTAGGCAGGCCCTCGAATACGCGACCATGGCCATGCGAAGTCAGCAGCTCATGCTCGCGCGCGAGCAAGCTCGCTAGGTCGTGATGGGCGCGCAGGATGTCAAGCGCATCGGATGGATGCTCGGCAACCTCTGCCACGGCGGCGACCGGTGCGGCGTCGACCACGCGGTAGAAGAGCTGCGCGAGCAATGGCATCAAGAACACCGTGATGGCACCGGCGGCAACCATGACCGACGCAATATCTTGCGACAGCGCACCCGCGTTGACGGCAACGCTCGTAACGGCAACGATGATCGGCAGGGCCGTGGTGCAGTACAGGGCCACGGTAATGCGACCATACGCCGACACATCGCGCGTCGCAGGACAAATGCTCATGGAAATAAGAATGGGCACGGCACGAATAATCAACAACGCCACGATAAAGCCCACGAGCAGACCCGGGCGCGACGCCACGGCCGTCAGATCGATCTTTGCGCCCGATACGGTAAAGAACACCGGAATCAAAAAACCGTAGGCCAGACCGTCGAGCTTGGTCTCGAGCGCATGGTGGCCCTCGGGGAGGATATAGCGCAGGACAAAGCCTGCGGCAAAAGAACCCAACACTATGTCGAGATCAAAGACAGCCGAGAATGCCACGAGCGTGACCAGGATGAGCACCGTCAGGCGCACGAAGGTCTGCGACGTGGTATCGGCGCGTTCCTCGACAAACGCAAAGAAGCGGCTGCCGACGCGCTTGGAGCGGCTCGGGACCACGGCCAGCAACACGCAGACCACCGCAAACAAGCCAAGGATTACAAGCGTTTGGATGCCGGTGCGGGCAGACAGCAGCACCGACATGGCAAGCACAGGGCCGAGCTCACCCCAGGTGCCATACGCGAGAATCGAGTCGCCCACGCGCGTGCCGGTGAGCGAGCGCTCACGCATGATGGGCACGAGCGTACCGAGCGCCGTCGAAGTGAGGGCAAGCGTCACGGCGATACCGTCGAAATGACTGACCGAGAACCACGGGGTAAAGCGCACGGCAAGCCAGGCGATACCAAACGTGACGACCCACGTCGCCAAGCCGTAGCGCCCCTCGACGCCCGTGATGCTCTTGGGGTCGATCTCAAAGCCGGCAAGCAGGAACAAGAAGGCCAGGCCCAGCTCGGACACAAGCGAGACCTCGGCATCTACATGGATGACGCCGAGCATATGAGGTCCCAGCACCGCGCCGAGCACGAGCAAAAAGACCGTCTCAGGAACGGGTTTTCCGGGAATCGCCGAGGCGATAAAAGGACTCGCAAAGGCCACGAGTGCGATGATGGCGAGCGAAACGAATGCCATGTGATGCCTTTCTCTTGTTTGCGCTTCACTGTAGCATCCTCGCCGTCCTCAACGCGCCGCGAGCTGTCGTATCATAGTGAGGTTTACAAACATGTGGCTCAAGGCGACCGCAGGGCAGACCCCGCAAACCGACCGCTGCCGCATACCGTACCGTACGCCCAACCGATCAGGAAGGCAGGAACCAATGGTCTCTCGTATCTACGTGGAGAAGAAACCCGGGTTCGACGTCGAGGCTCAGCAGCTCAAGGGCGAGCTGACCGAAATTCTCGGCATCAAGGGCATCGAGGCCCTGAGGATCATCAACCGCTACGACGTCGAGGGCATCGACGAGGAGCTTTTCCGCTCCTGCGTGCCGACCGTCTTTAGCGAGCCCCAGGTCGATGTGACCTACGACGAACTCCCCGCAAGCGATGGCGCCGTCTTTGCCGTCGAATTCCTGCCTGGCCAGTTTGACCAGCGCGCCGACTCCGCCAGCGAGTGCGTGCAGCTCATCAGCCAGGGCGAGCGCCCCGCCGTGCGCTCCGCCAAGGTCTATATGATCTCGGGCGCTCTGGACGAGGCCGCCATCGATGCCATCAAGCACTACGTGGTGAACCCCGTCGAGGCACGCATCGCCTCGCTCGACCTGCCCGAGACGCTGTACATGGAGACCCCCGAGCCCCAGCCCGTCGAGGTGCTCGACGGCTTCCGCGAGCTCGACGAGGCCGGCCTTGCCGCCTTTATCGCCGATCGCGGCCTTGCCATGGACGAGGCAGACATCGCCTTCTGCCAGCAGTACTTCCGCGATGAGGACCGCGACCCCACCATCACCGAGATCCGCGTGATCGACACCTACTGGTCCGACCACTGCCGCCACACCACCTTCGGCACCGTCCTGGACGACGTGACGATCGACGACGCCGTGGTGCAGCAAGCCTTCGACCGCTACATGGAGATGCGCCACGAACTCGGCCGCGACGCCAAGCCCGTCTGCCTCATGGACATGGGCACCATCGGCGCCAAGTACCTTAAGAAGACCGGCGTCATGACCGATGTCGACGAGTCCGAGGAGATCAACGCCTGCACCGTCAAGGTGAAGGTCGATGTCGACGGCGAGGACCAGGACTGGCTGTTCCTGTTTAAGAACGAGACCCACAACCACCCGACCGAGATCGAGCC
>CAUBWQ010000121.1 GCA_958439775.1 uncultured Collinsella sp.
CACCCAGCTCCTCGACGATGGTCTGAAGACTCAACATAAGGCTTGGATCCCGGTCGTTTGTAATAAACTGACCCACCTCGTCGACCATAAAGAGCAAACGGTAGTTGCCGCCGTGGGCCGCTGCCTGAGCGTCTACGTAGTCCTTGACCTTTTTGGCAAAGACATCGGGGGCCAAAACCTCGTCCTCAGAACCCTCAAGCCAGTTCCATGCGGCCTTTTCGCTCATGCCGAGCACGCTCTGCAGCACCTCGACGACGTCGTCCTCAAAGTAGCTGTAGGTGTCGCGGGTCTGGAGCCAGGACTCGCCGTTGACGCGCTCAAAGGCCTCGCGGAACTCCTGGGTCTTGCCCAGGGAATCGATGTGTTCCTCGAGCTTTGCAAGCTTTAGGTCCTCGCCGTAGAAGCCGCGCGCTTCGTAGAACATGCGCTCAAAGCCGCGAAGCAGCGCCGTGGGAGCCGTATCGCCCTGCTTCCACTGGCCCGCCTTGCTATCGATGTTAAAGAGGATGGCCTGCGTGGACACCGAGCAGGCGCGCTCCATGGCAGCCTCGACCATGGGGTCGACGATCTTGCCGTCAAAGTAGCGGATGGCGCTCTTGCCGCCGATCTGGCGATTCTCGAGCAGGTAGCTAAGCATCTTGAGGAAGTGCGATTTACCGGAACCGAAGAAACCACTGATCCACACGCCGATCTTGTCGGTGGGCATATCGATGGCATCGCCGTAGGCCTTGAAGAACGTGGCAAAGTGCCTCTGCAACTCGCGCGTCACCACGTACTCGTCAAGCTCCTGGCGGATGGACCCATCTTTTGAATCCTGGACCTTGACCACGCCGTTGATGGAGCGGTTGATGTCTTTAGCAAAGAGGTCGCGAATGATCGTGTTGTCCATGGGTGCTCCTTTGGGTTTGGGAACGTTATGGCAAAGGGTTGTTACCGGCGGCAGGGACTTGCCTGCGAGGAGCCGTGCTTACGAGATATCGATGGCGCGGTAGTAGTTGTCGGCCGGCAGACGGTTAAAGAGCTGGAAAGAAGAGCCGTTGAAACTGCCCGGATAGGCGGCGACCACAGGCACCTCATCAAAATCCGCAAGCATGCAGTGGAGAAGCGTGTGTATGCGAAAGAACGGGAAAACCTCGCCCGCGCCGGTGAGGAGAACGACGTCTCCAGGCGCGTGCGGCTCGGTCTGCTCAAGGATGTACGCGGCGACTTTCTCGGGCGAGGCGAACTTGGCCACGTCCTCGAGCACGCGCTGGGTACCGCGGCGCTCCTCTTGGTGCGGGATAGCCTTGAGGACACGGCGCTTTTCGAGAATTGCCAGCACGGCGTCGTAAAGGTTCACGACCTTGAGCGTGCACGGAAGCTTGTCGGCCTCGGCATCGCGTGAAAGGGTGTCAAATAATGCACGCGCCTCAAACTCCAGCGCGGGGTCATAGCAAAAAGTGTGGAAGCCGATCTCATTGCCTATGCCCTTGTTGGCCAAAAAGTCCTCGCTGCACAGGCACTCGCGCAGAAGCTGCGCACGGCGCTCAAATTCCTGACAGGCGCGCTCGGAGCGGGCATGCGCCGCCACGACGCTCTTGCGGGAATGGATGCCGATATTGGTGGTGAGATCGGTCGCCGGGGTGATAACAGGGCCGACGGCGCTTTTGACGGGAGCCACGCTACATCACTGCCCTGCCGGTAAGGGCCGCGATAAGCGACTGCTCGCCCAGCTGAACCAAGGCTCGCTTGACATCGGAATCGAGGAAGAGTGGTGACAGGCGCTCGGACTCCGGGCCCTGGCCCTCGCCGATAAGGCCAGCATGGCGGAGCGTCTGGCGGAGCGAGCCCTTAATGCGCTTGACCGTGGCCTCAGTCCAGCGGGCCGCGTCCGGATACTCCGTGGTAAAGCGTGTCATAAAGGCGTTGAGGTCAACCGCCGTAAAGGCATAATCGAAGTTTTGTAGGTGCTCCCCTACCTCGACGAGCACGAGCTCGCGCACGATATCGTAGCGGCAGATCATGCTGTAGAAGATGGCCTGGTCCGCCTGCGTGGGAGTGCCGGATGCCATGAGCCTGGTTAGGGATGACGCAGCCTCGACGGCGGTTTTGGGGTCGATGCCGCGCGCGGCGCATACGGCGTCCGTGGGCACCATGGCGTCAAGGCGGCGAAGGCACACGGTTGCGCGGTTGGCGACCATACGCTCCGTGGGATATTGAAAGAGGTTCTCGCTCTTTACGCGTACAATGACCTGCTCGTCGCTTGCGCCCTGCATACGAAGGGCAGCGACGATGCGCATCTCATGCGGGAGGAATTGCTCGCGAGTGAGCACCCCCCCCCCCGAACGCTTTTTGTGGTTACATCCACAGTACACGCTCCAAGGGTGTCAAAGGCTGTCACAAGTGCGCCGCAACCCGGCAGGCAGGCGCGGCGCACATGACAATAATCATACCTGTTGGTAAAAAAGTTACCACGCCCAGAGTGTCAAATGTTGAGCAACAAAATTTAATCCGGTTAACGGTCATTTTCGCAGCTTAGAAACTTTAACGAGGTCGCCCCAAATCACACTTGCCAGACAACCGCGCTTACGAATGCAGGCACGTACACGCCCAACGCCACCCTCCGCTACACTCAACATGGAGTTATACATATGATTCTATGTAAGGAGTTTCATATGCCTGTCGTAAAGCCTATTTCTGATCAGACGCGCGCGCTAACTACCATTCAGGAACGCGAAGATCACATTCAACGTACCATCGCTCATGGTTACGATGACCTCACCAACGGCCGCGTGCGCCCCTGGAAACAAGCAAAAGCCGAGGCAGATCGGATGCGAGCCATCAGGTAAGGTCACCCCTACCCATGTAACCATCCTGTAAATCATAGCGGCGCAGTCGAGTTTTACCGTGATGCGGTCGCGCCTGGCGCTCCACTGTGCTAAAGTATCCCGAACGTTCAAACGACTACGAGGGGAACTAGAAGATGGCACGTGTGCACAACTTCTCAGCTGGCCCGGCCGCACTGCCTACAAGCGTGCTCGCCGAGATCGCCGACGAGATGATGGACTACCGCGGTTGCGGCATGTCCGTGCTCGAGATGAGCCATCGATCTAGCATGTACCAGCAGATCATCGACGACGCCGAGGCAACCCTGCGCCGCCTGCTGAGCATCCCCGACAACTACCGTGTCCTGTTTTTGCAGGGCGGTGCCACGCTACAGTTTGCGGGTATCCCCATGAACCTCATGCGCCGCGGCCGCGCCGGCTACGTCGTGACCGGCAACTTTGCCAACAAGGCGCACAAAGAGGCTGCCAAGTACGGCGAGGCCGTGCTGCTCGCGAGCTCCAAGGACACCAATTTCGACCGCATTCCCACCATGGACGACGTCAACGCGCGCATTGCCGCCGAGGCCGCGGGCGACGGACTCGACTACGTCTACATCTGCCAGAACAACACCATCTTTGGCACCATGTACCACGAGCTGCCCAACTGCGGCGACGTGCCGCTGGTCGCCGATGTCTCGAGCTGCTTTCTGTCGCAGCCACTCGACGTTGAGCGCTACGGGCTCATTTACGCCGGCGCGCAGAAAAATGCCGGCGCCGCGGGCGTCTCCGTGATTATCGTGCGCGACGATCTCATCGCAGATGGCCCAGCCTTTGCGCAGACGCCGCAGTACCTGGACCTTAAGACCCAGGCCGCCAAGGGCTCCATGCTCAACACGCCCAACACCTTTGGCATCTACGTGTGCGGCAAGGTGTTCCATTGGGTCGAGGAGACCGGCGGACTTGCCGCCATGGCCGAGCGCAACTGGGCCAAGGCCAACCTGCTCTACGACCTGCTCGAGCACAGCGAGCTGTTCCATGGCACCACGCAGGCCGACAGCCGCTCCATCGCCAACGTCACCTTCCGCACCGGCGACGCCGAACTCGACGCGGCCTTTGTCGCAGGCGCGGTCGAGCACCAGATTCAAAACGTCAAGGGCCATCGCCTGGTGGGCGGCAGGCGCGCCAGCGTCTACAACGCCGTGACCATGGAAGACGTGCAGGCACTAGCCTCGTACATGAAGGACTTCGAAGCACAGCATAGTTTGAGCCCGCGATCTAACTAGCCCGCAACGTGCGGGCCGACCAGCCACTTCAAACCACTTGTTATAAACAAATCCGCTAAGGAGTTTTTCATGCGCAAGATCAAAACCATCGACGACATTACCAAAGACGGCAAAGTCGAGTTTGGCGAGGGCTACGAGTTTGTGGGCACCGCCGAGGAGGCCGACGCGATCCTGATGCGCTCGACCGACCTGCACGGCTACGAGCTGCCCGAAGGCATCCGCGCCATCGCCCGCTGCGGCGCCGGCGTCAACAACATCCCCGTCGAGGAGTACGCCAAGAAGGGCGTCGTCGTCTTTAACTCCCCCGGCGCCAACAGCAACGCCGTCAAGGAGCTCGTCCTGGGCATGCTGGTGCTCTCGAGCCGCGGCGTGGTGCAGTCGATGAACTGGGTGCGCGACAACGCCGACGATCCCGAGATTCAGGTCGACGCCGAGAAGGCCAAGAAGGCCTTTGTGGGCCGCGAGCTCAAGGGCAAG
>CAUBWQ010000122.1 GCA_958439775.1 uncultured Collinsella sp.
GTTCTCGTTTGCGCCGTCGGCATCAACCTGATCTTGGAGTCGGTCACCAAGATCATCAAGCCCTCCCCCACCGCGTATTCGGCGCTCTCCATGGCAGCCCTTGTCCTGTCCATGCTCGTCAAGTTTTGGATGGCGGCGTTCAACCGCACGCTGGGCAACCGCATCGATTCCGAGACGCTTATCGCCACGGCGCAGGACTCCAAGAATGACGTCATCACCTCGGCCTCGGTCCTGGCCGCAGCGCTTATTTCGCAGACGACCAGCTTTGACCTCGATGGCTGGGCGGGCCTGGGCGTGGGCATCTTCATCTGCATCAGCGGCATGGGCCTGGTGCGCGACGCCATCAGCCCGCTGTTGGGGCAAGCGCCCGACCCCAAGCTCGTCCAGGCAATCCGCGACAAGATCATGTCGTATCCGCAGGTCCTAGGCACGCACGACCTCATGGTGCACGACTACGGTCCCGGCCGCCAGTTTGCCAGCGCACACGTGGAAATGCCCGGCGAGGGCGATGCGTTTGAACATCACGAGATCCTGGACACCATCGAGCACGATATCAAACGGCAGATGGGCATCGGGATCGCGCTCCACTGCGACCCCATCGCCACCACCGGCGACGACCTGCGCGGCTGGGTCAAGCGCGGCATAGCGCAAATCGACCCCACGCTCTCCATCCATGACCTGCACGAGCACGACGGGTTCGTTTCGTTTGACCTGGTGCGTCCCGACGGCTTTGACATATCCGACGAGGAGCTGCTGGAGCTCGTCACGCGCATCGTGCACGAGCGCCGGCCCGATGCCTCGTGCGTCGTCACATTTGACTCCGGCTTTAGCTCGCCCGAGCGTCCGGCCGAGCAGCTGTAATCGACAGCAAAACGGGACGCAGGACCGCCGACCAACGCGCCTACGCGCCCGGTCACGCGATCCTGCGCCCCGTTTTTGTTTGCACTGCTAAGGCTCTATCCGCTCGACCGCTAGTTCCCCTGCGCGCCCAAAATGCCGTTTTGCAGGGCATCCCAGGCATTCGTTGCCATATCGCCCAAGTTCTGTGCGGTATCGCCGAGATTCTGAGCCGTGTCACCCAGCTCTTGGGCCTTATCCCCAAGCTCCTGGGCCTTGTTGCTCAGGTCTTCCAGCGTGTTGGAGCTCGAGCTGTCCGTGGTGCCCTGGTCGCCGGACGCGTTGCCCGACGAGCCGTCCTTGCGCGTGAGCTGAATCTCGAGGTTACCGTTGTCGTTATAGTAGGCAGACGTCACGACCCAATTGGCATCGACAACGGGCGTCGAGCCGTCATCGGTCAGAATCACGGCGTTCGAAAGATCGGCCCCGCGCGACTTGAGGAGCTTCTTGGCGTTGGACCAGTACTGACCCGGGATATCGCTCAGGTCGACGGTGCCGGACTGGGTAGTCTCGGTCTGCTCGGCCGTGGTATCAGTCGTGGCGCCCCGCTTGTTGAGCATGCCCGACACGATGGCAAACACAACCGACAAGGCAAAGAAGATCGCCAGCACGATGAGGATCTTCTTGATCACGCTCGACGAACGCGAAGGCTTCTTCTCCTCGTCCTCGCCATACTGAGGGATGGACTTGGGATACTCACGATACGGCTCGCGCGCATATCGGTCGCGCGACTCGTAGCGCGGCTGTGCCGTGCGCGGCATATATGTCGTCTGCTGAGGCTGCGGAATGGGATTCTGCAGCAGGTCATCATAAGGGTCTGCCGCCGCGTTGCCGTAGGGACTCTGCGACGAGACACCATACGGGTCCTGCGCTGCGTTTCCGTAATTCACAACGCGCGTGGGATCAGCCGAGGCCTGGGTCGCATCGGGCGAGGCGTAGCTGGGATTCGGCACGACGCGGGTCTCATCGGCGCCATTGCCCGTCCGCGGGGAGCCGTAGCCACCCATTACGGTCGTCTTATCCTGGTCCATGCAACGTTTCCTTTCCGTCGCCCGTAAGCATCAAGTTATCCATGCATTCTACCCGCGCAAAAGCCTATGATGGGCAAAGCCCGCCGGTATCTACAAGACATGCGCGGCGACGGTCACAATCGAATCGAGGAACGTTATGGCAAAAAGCAAGCTCATCAAGGACACGACGCGTGCCGAGCGTGAGGAGATCATCAAGCTAGCGCTCGCGGGCTGCGGTAACGGCAGTTGCGACAACTGCGGAAGCTGCAGCTTGGGAGCCGGCGATCCATATGGCACCTACCAGCCCTACATTGACGGCGAGATGGAAATCGCCGACATCAACATGATGGTCGCCGAGCGCAACGCCAAACTCTTCGGCCTCCAGCGCGGCTAATGATCCCTTCTTGGGCTGTGCACCACAAATTGCGCCCATCTACTACGTTTAACCCAAGGGTGCCAACCATAGCCTTATCTGTGTTAACAAAACCGCAGGTAAACGTCTTGCCGCATTGTTAAAAAACGCTCCATGGTCGGTCCAACCCTGGTAAACGTAGTAGATGGGCGCTTTTCGTGGCGTGGCTGGCCCAGATAGCTTGTTTCGGAGCCAATTTGCATCAAAAAGTCCCCGGCGGCGCTGCGTTTTGCGTCACCGGGGACTGTTCAGTTCACTTTCTGCAGTCTCGCCTTACTCGTTAAGAGTGTACGTATAGCGAGGATACTCGGGGGTCACGTCCTGGCCGCTGGAATAGCTCGAGTCAAAAGCATGTGCCACCAGATCGTGTGTACCCCATGCGTCGCAGTCAAATACACCGGTATCGAGCACCACAACATAGCCTTTGCCGTCGTAGTAGAAATGGTCCTCGGTAAAGTTGTCATCATCTTCGTAGCTATTGGCGTATGAAGAATACATATTAGTTTTCGCAGCCTTAATCGCCTGTTTAGCCTCACTCTTGAGGGTGTCAAACGAGAGCCCGTGCTGTGCGAGCGAGTCCTCGAGCGAAACCTGCTCGCCTGTCTTGAGGTTATAGTATGCCGATCTCGTCACCTGCTCTGAGCGATATGGAGGTTGATAGCTATCGGTGTAGGTTCGCACGCAGGCGATATCGCCGTCAATCGAGACGATTTCAGCGTAATACATCGTGGTCACACGGTTGTCCTCATCATATGGTGTCGCCTGCTTACTCGCATCAAGTGCATCCGCGACGAGCTGAATCATATCCTCGTTGAACTTGGCGACACCTACGCCCTGGCCTTTTACTTGGGGATAGGTCCACGTAGCCGAAATCTGACACGTAACGTCGGGATCAGGCGCGCCCTCGCCCACCGGCGCCGTAAAGCTGACATCCTGCGTAGCAGAGACGGCCTCGTAGCTCGCCTGCGCATCGTCAGAGTCCTTCGACTTCAACTGCTCCAGCGTCGTGGCGATCGTGCCAATGGTGCTGTTAACCGAGCTCTCGTCGGCATACAAGAAACCAAAACCGCCCAAAGAGGCTGAACCGACTTCGTTCGAGGCAACAAGGTCGGTCATGGCTTTAAATGACTTGCCGTCATATCCAATAAATTTAACCTGGTATTCGTGGGCAGAAGGTCCACTCTCGCCAGAGACGTCGCTTTGTTTAATCGCCGTCCCATGGTCGAACCATTGTTCAAATCCAATCTTGCCTTCGTATTCACAAAGCCAGATGGACACACACGCTTCTTGAGCGGACACGTTCACCTCCGGCGAATATACCTTTTTAATATCGCCATCTTTATACGCCCAAACTTCGAGATGTGCAGCGACGGCCTGATTCTCACGGTCCACTGGCTCATCCGAATACTCAATCAGCAGTTCATCTTGGCCATCACCATCAAAGTCAATGAGCTTAGCGTAAGCCACGCCCTGGGCTCCATGCGCATATTCATCGAACTCGACAGCCTCGCCCTCGCCGTACTTCTTTTGATACTCGAGGATCTTGTCGGTGAACAGTTCATTTGCCGTCTTGACTGCTGCCTTGGCAGAAGCCTTGGCCTCCTTCTTGGACTGCGTGAGCTCAACGTTCTTGGGAGCGTCCGAGCCTTCCTTGGTGTAATCCACCTTCATGGTGCTGGTGCTCTTCTTTTTGCCCTTGCCCGAGGTGATGGTCATCTGGTACTTCTGGTCGGGCAGTTCGCCAAAGTCCTCCATAGCAAAGCCGCCCTCGCCATCGACCTTGATGGTGTAGCTCTTGCCCTTGCCGGACACCGGCGCCAGCTCGACGGTATAGCTCTTGAGCTTTTTGCCCTTGCTGTTTTTGGGCAGCACTTTAGTCTCGCACGCGCAGACAACGTAGCCCTTGCCACCCGAAGTTACCTCGGAAGATGCGCCGATACGCGGCACGATCACGATAGCGGCGACAATGGCGACAACGGCAACACCGCCGATAACGGCAGCGACGATACGGCCCTTGTGCTTGGGTTTCTTGGGCTGCGGCGTCGGAACAAACGGCTGAGAGGCCTCGGCAGGCTCGGTCATAGGTTCCTCATAACGAGGCTGCGCCGCCATATGAGCCGAGACACCCTGAGGAGCGTGCTGCCCCGCAGGAGCGGACGCCGGCGCGTCCTCCACCGGAAACGCCACAGGCTCCGCCTGGTCCTCGGCGCCACCCACGCGGGCCCCGC
>CAUBWQ010000123.1 GCA_958439775.1 uncultured Collinsella sp.
GGGATGCACTTTCCGCAGCCGCTACAGCAACGCCTCGGCCCAAGCCGCTTCCCTAAAGCCGGGAATCGCAAAGTCGTCACCCACCAGCAGCGGACGCTTGACCAGCATGCCGTCGGTCGCCAGCAGCTCGTAGCACTCCCGATCCGTCATGCCCGCATCCAGACGCGCCTTCAGGCCCAGCTCTCGATATTTCATGCCCGACGAATTAAAGAAGCGCCGCACCGGCAGCCCCGAACGAGCAATCCAGGTCGCAAGCTCATCAGCCGTGGGATTGTCCAAAACGATATCGCGATCGATATACTCTACCCCATGTTCGTCCAGCCATGCCTTGGCCTTCTTACAGGTCGAGCACTTGGGATATCCAACAAACAGTACAGTCATGGGAATCCTCCGAATATAGATCGGCCAACGCAGGCACACGCCACACGAGGCGCCTTCGTATGATGGGCCAATAGTAGCCCGCGGGTCACACTTTAAACGAACCGTACCCCGAATCCGCGCTTGATAAACGGCAGCAGTTCCATTGCCTCGGGCGTGATATGGCCCGCAACGTTCATGCGCTCGTCACCGGGAAGATCGACCCGCGCAATCTCAAGCTCGCCTTCGTAGCGCCCATATCCGCTATTGCTCACAGCGATCGACCCCGCCTTTCGCGGCAGGCCGGCTCCGGCATCCGTCGGCACGGAATCCGGCTTAAGCTTCGTACGTGACTCCTGAGACCTAAAGATGAGGACACTCGAGTCGGGCCGATCGTGATGAATCTGCCCGCGCACATAGGCATAACCGGGCTCAAGCTCGCATTGCAGGTCCACGTATCCGGCGGAAACTTGAGCAAACTGCGCCCAGCCCGCATCGGAAAGATCGGGGTCGCCGACCAACACAATGTCGCAATCGGCGCCATGTGCAAGCTCAAGCATATTGAGAGCAACCTTTGACGCGCGACCGCGCTGCGCCTCGACCGTCGGCAGTCCCTCGAATACCGGCCCGCGAACGTTAGCATCACCCGGCACAAAAGCCATGATTTCGAATCCAAGCGCCGCAAGACGAAGATTCGTCCGAGCAACATCTTCAAGAGCTAAACCGGTATAAGGCTTGGGGTAAAAATTGTGGCAGGCGGCAAAACGAGTCACATCGGCGCCGGCTTCACGCCACGATGCGATTTCATCAGAACTCACCGTCGATGCATTGACCACAATGCGAAAGACACCGGACAGCTCCGCGACTCGCTGGGCGCTAAAACCATAGTCCAAACGAAGGTATTCCAACCCCAAATCGCGCAGGTCCTCGATGCGCTCAAGCCCGAGCAAATCGCACGTGCGAGGCCCCACATCGGCAATGAGCGCAATGCCGCGGGCGGAAAGCAGCGACAGAACATGACGGACTTTATCTGCATACGCCGCTCCCCCATCCTCGGGAATATGCAGCGAGGTGAACGCATAGCGCGCACCCGCCGCGGCACCGCGCTCAATCGTCCGCTCAATATCCTGCAGAGGGCTGGAAAGATAAATCGAAATACCCGTTTTCACGCTTCAACGCTCCTTTAAAAAAGGCCGGCGGAGCAGCTGGCCCCGCCGGCACAACCATAACATCAAGAAATCTGCTGCGCGCCGCGAACCCCGAGCAACACGGCTCGCGATATCAAACTACTCGCCAAAGAACTCGTTGATCTTCTGCTCGTCGACGCCAAAGAACCACGTCAGGACAAAGCCGGCGGCATAGGCAATCAGCATAGCGGCAACGTAGCCGAGTTGCTGGCCAGGAACGACGATCAGCAGGCCAAACAGACCGGAAACGCCCTGAGAAACCGTGCCGATGTGAAGCAGCGCCGCGAGCGCGCCGCCAAATCCGGCACCCAGGCAGGCCGTCACAAACGGACGAACGAGCGGCAGCGTAACAGCATACATCAGAGGCTCGCCCACACCCAGGATTCCAACGGGAATGGACTCTGCGACGTACTTCTTGAGCTTGGCGTTCTTGGTCTTAAAGTACAGCGCCAAACCGGCACCGACCTGGCCGCCACCAGCCATCATAAGGATGGGAAGCAGGTAATTGATACCCTTGGTAGCGCCGTCGGGATCGTTGAGCATAGCGTGGATCGGCGTGAGCGCCTGATGCAGGCCGACGGACACCAGCGGCAAGAAGCCTGCCGACAGGATATAGCCGCCCAGGACGCCCAGCTTCTCGAAGATAAAGGTCAAAACGCTAAAGATGGCAGTCGTCAGCCATGCGCCAACCGGCTGGATGACGAGCATCAGAGCAAAGGCGCCGATGATGAGCACCAGCAGCGGGGACAAGAACGTGTCGAGTGCGTTGGGCATAACCTTGCGAATCTGACGCTCCATCCAGGCAAAAAATGCGCCAGCGATGAGAGCCGCGATCATGCCGCCCGCTGCGGGGTTGTACTGCGCACTGGTGAGCGGCAGCAGAATGGCAGTGGCAGGATCAGCCGCGCCAGGCGCAAGCAGGGGCATGGCACTGTTGGCGATACACATCATGCCGGCGATGCCGCCCAGCGCAGCGGAGCCACCAAACTCACGTGCCGCGTTATAGCCCACCAAAATGGGCAGATAGGCAAACAGGGCCCAGCCCATGGAACGAATGCCCTGGTACCACCACTCGCCTGCAAGCGCGCCTGCCGTCGAGACGTTAATGACGTTGCAGATACCGTTGATGAGGCCAGCCGCAATGATGCCGGGAAGCAGGGCGACGAAGACATTGGAAATCTTCTTGAGGAAGGCCTGAACCGGCTTAGACTCGTACTTGGCCTTCTGCGCGGCCTTGTTTGTGGCCGCAGCGTCAACCACGCTCTCGTCGGCAACGCCTTTCGCAAGGCCAGTGAGCTTGGAGAACTCCTCGAGCACCTTATTCACCTTGCCCGGACCCAGCACGATCTGCATCGTGTCGTCCTCGACCAGGCCCATCACGCCGTCGAGTGCCTTAATGCCCTCCGTGTCGACGTTGCCCGCGTCTTTGACGGTCACGCGCAGGCGCGTCATGCACGCCGCGTTTGCGAGCACGTTGTCTTTACCGCCCAAAAGGTCCAGCAGCTTTTGAGCCAGCTCTTTGTTCGTCATAACTCCTCCTTGTATTGGGTATCTCGTCTGGATGTCATATCAGCTCACGCCGCGCACCTATTGGGCGTCGGCATTGCTCTTCTCATGGCCACTCACCGCAGCACGGACATGGCCTCGCGCCCGCTCAAGAGCTACCGTAGCCTGCTCGGCATCGCAGTCCAACAGTACCGAGACAATAGCGGTTTTTACGTGGCCGCCGGCATCTGCAAGCGCCTGAACGGCGCGCTCGCGCGTGCAGCCGGTCGCCTCCATCACGATGTTCTGGCCGCGCACCACCAACTTCTCGTTCGTCTGCTGCACATCGACCATCAGGTTTTGGTACACCTTGCCAATCTTGACCATGGCACCGGTCGAAATCATGTTGAGAATGAGCTTTTGAACCGTTCCCGCCTTGAGCCTCGTTGAGCCGGTCAGCACCTCGGGACCGGGCACGGGCTCAATGGCAAGATCTGCGCTCTCCCCGATCTTCGACCCTTGGTTGCAGGCAATTGCAATGGTCTTGCACCCAGTTGCCTTAGCGTACGCAAGGCCGCCCACCACATAAGGAGTACGGCCGCTTGCCGCCAGGCCAACGACAAGATCCTTGTCCGAGAGTCCACGCTCTCGCAGGTCGTTCGCGCCAAGCTCATCGCTGTCTTCGGCACCTTCGACAGCCTTGATAAACGCCGTCTCGCCTCCGGCAATGAGCCCGACAATCAGATCGGGTGACACGCCAAACGTGGGCGGACACTCCGAAGCGTCGAGTACGCCCAGACGACCGCTGGTGCCTGCGCCCATGTAAAAGACGCGCCCGCCGCGCTCGAGTGCCTCAGCAGCCCAGTCGATTGCTGTGGCAACCTGGGGCAACACTTTCGTGACCGACTGGACGGCACGAAGATCCTCATCGTTCATCGTCGTGACGATTTGCAGCGATGTCATCGTATCGAGGTCCATTGACCTTTGATTACGCTGTTCGGTCGTGAATTTTGTTAAATCGAGCATTTCATTCACCTCATCTTTCCTGTTTCTCGATGTAGTTTTGCTTAATGACATGCGTCGCCCGTTCGTAGTCGCTGGCAACGTAAGCAGCGTACAGGGCATCGACAACCATAAGCTGGGCCATACGCGAAGCCATGGCACCGCTGCGGACCAAGGGTTCACTCGCAGCAACGCCGAGCACGGCATCGGCCATGGTGGCAAGCTTGGATGATCCATCTACTTTGGTAACGGCCACAACGGGACAGTTGTGACGTTGAGCCTCGGCGGTGCAGTCCAGCACCTCTTGCGTCAAGCCCGAGTAGCTAAAGGCGATTGCCATATCGCCCTCATGCATGTTCTTGGCACATAAGAGCTGATCATGCCAGTCGTCGTACAGATGGCACTCTTTGTCGACACGCATGAGCTTTTGCGCCAGGTCGTGCGCGACCAAA
>CAUBWQ010000124.1 GCA_958439775.1 uncultured Collinsella sp.
TTCGACTAACGTTTGCCAGCCGTTACCTACCGCTCGCCGAGCATCTCTTTATATAAGGCAGTCTCATGGTTAAAGCGGATACGTCCCCCTAGCTAAAGCACAGCCAGCATCGAGCAGCTCATCACGTTCTTCCACCGAGAACCCCTCGGCGTAGACGCGCACCACTGGTTCGGTCCCGCTAGGACGGACCAGCAACCACGTGTCATCCTCGAATGCCAAACGCAAGCCATCCATATGACTAACGTTTTGCGGCACCTTGCCACAAATCGACTTGGGGTTTACCCCCGGCAGCAGGGTTCGTAACGTTTCGGCATCTTCGGCCTCAAGGCGCAAATCGCGTCGACCGTAACTCGTCTTACCAAAACTGTCCTCGAGTTGGTCGACCAGAACGCCCAAAGGCGCGTCCGTCTTTGCCATAAGCTCACACAGAATCAGACAGGCGAGGATTCCATCGCGCTCGGGCATATGCGCGGCGATGCCGATACCACCGGCTTCTTCGCCGCCTATGAGGACGCCGCCCTTTTTCATCTCCGCCGCTATATATTTGAAACCGACTGGTTTGACGGTCACGCGGCGGCCAAGCGCCTCGGCAATGCGACGCACGAGCGTCGAGCACGAAAGATTGACGACGACGCGCCCCTCCAAATTACGAAATTGAACCAAGTCGCCCAAAACGAGCGCCATGATCTGATGCGGATGTATATATCTGCCGCGCTCGTCAACCGCGCCGATACGGTCGGCGTCGCCGTCGGTCACCAGGCCAGCGCAAGCTCCGTCCTCGATAACCGTGCGCTCGCAAGCGTCCACCCAAGGCTCAACGGGGTCGGGGCAGATATCTTCTTGGTCAGACGCCTGCCCGGCGTGAATCTCGTGCACCTCAACGCCAAGCTCGCGCAGCAAGTCGGCTAGATAGCCCTGGGCTGCGCCGCCCATGGGATCGACAACCACGCGCAGGTGCGCGGCGCGGATGGCTTCGGCATCGACAAACGATGCCACCGCCTGCATATAGTCAGGAATGATATCCGCGGTGCGATATTGCCCCTCGATCCCCATTGGCTCGGGAGCCATGGTCTCTTCGAGCTCTTCGATGACATCCTGGTTGGCGGTCGAGCCGTCACCCATGCGAATCTTGAGGCACAGATAACCCTGCGGATGATGGGACCCCGTCACCATGAGCGCGCCGCACGCCTCACCGTCATAAGCCGCCGCCCACGTAAGGGCAGGGGTCGGAACAGGTCGCGAAGCGAGCACGGCGTCCAGCCCGTGCGCTGCTAGCACGCCCGCCGCAAGCTCAGCGAACTCGCTCGCCAGGGGCCGGGTGTCGAACCCTATATATACCGTTTTGCCCGGATCGGTCTTTTGCCACAACTCGCCGACGGCATCGGCGATACGGGCAACGTTATCGGCAGTGAAGTCCTCATCGACGCGAGCGCGCCAACCGTCAGTTCCAAAATGAATTATCGCGCACACGCGCAGACACCTCACAGTGTTTGGATCATGGTACGCGTGAGGTATACCCGCAACACGCACTCGGCAACCTGCCGGCACCAGCATTCACCATTTGGGCAAATGCTGCCGAGGACATGCAAGCAATAAAAAAACCGCCCCGTATGGAGCGGTTTTGCCCTTTATATATCGAGCGCCTCGGCCATCGCTGCCGTAGTGATTGCCGTGGTTCCACAGCAACTGCCCACCATTGCGGCACCGGCATGTCTCCATTCGATGCATGCGCGCGCGAAAGCTTCGGGACTCTCGTGCCATACGGGGCCATCCTGAGTCTGGACCGGATCGCCCACGTTGGGACGCACCGTGACAGGAGCAGTCGCCGATGAAACCGTCCTGGGCACCGCCGCGTTCGCGGCCGCGAGCGAACAGCAGTTGACACCAACCGAGCTTGCGCCGTGTTTTTCGGCGTACAAAACGGCTGCCTCGATGTTGAGGCCATCGCCCAACAGGTCGCCTTTATCGTCAACGACAAAACTCACCAGAACAGGCATACCGTCGGCGGCATCTCGGGCACCGGCAAGCATGGGCTGCAAATTACGGATAGACGTCACCGTCTCGATCAGCAGACCGTCAACGCCGGCATTGAGCAAGGCGTGCGCCTGTTCGCGCGCAATGCCTCGGATTTCACGATACTCGGCAGAGTCCTCGGCAAACCACTCAATACCGATCGGGCCCATCGAGCCCAGCAGCAGCTGAGGGTGCGCCTGGCGGGCATCGTCGACGGCCCCGCGATTGACCTCCGCCACGGACGGCGCAATCTGGTCGTGCTTGAGGGCATAGCTCGATGCCTGAAAGGTGTTGGTAATGAGCACCTGCGCGCCAGCGGCGACATACAAGCGATGGATACGAGAAACGGTCTGCGGCTCCGCCAGATTCCAAAACGCCGGTGGAATGTCGGCGGCATCGTACTCACTCAACAAGACACTGCCCATGGGGCCCTGCGCCAACAAGGTCTCGCTCGACAAGCGGCGCGTAAGTTCCTCGGCACCAAAGCGGTTGTAATAACTAGTATCCATATATATCCCGCTATTCCTCGACGCTGATTCCTTGCTTTTCGAGATAGGCGAGCCAGCGGTTCATCGTGTCCTCGGATAGCGCATGCTCCATCATGCAGGCCTCGGAATCGGCACGCTCAAATTCGACGCCGAGCTCCTGAACCAAAAACGTGCGGATGAGGCGATGACGGTACCAGATAGCCGTGCCAACCTCGCGGCCGCGATCGGTCAGGACTACCTTGCCGTAGTGCGATTGCTCGACAAGCTCGGATGCCTTGAGCGCCGAAACCGCTTTATTGACCGATGCCTTGGAGACGCCAAGGCGCTGCGCGATGTCGACCGATCGCACGCCGTTGGTTTCCCCCTCTTCGCTTTCAATGCGAACCATGCACTCCAAGTAGTCTTCGTTCGCCACCGTCAGATGTAGTTCGCGCGAGCTATTTGTCGTATCCATGATCTTCCGTCCCTTCTGCATTCAATGGCTGATTCTACCCCATCCAAGCGTCGTGGTATGCCGTGGCATACCGTGCTAGAGTTCTTGTTGCACACGACGACCAAGATTGGAGCGGTCTTTATGGAAAACACCACCACGAGCCCCGATGTTCTCGAGCGCTTTTTGCGCTACGTCCAGATCAACACGCAGTCCGAGGATGCCAACTGCGACCAGGTGCCGTCGAGCACCGTCCAGTTTGACCTTGCCAACGTGCTTGCCGAGGAGCTGCGCGAGCTTGGTGCGGAAGATGCCCACGTGACCGAGCACGCCTATGTCTGCGCGCATATCCCCGCAAGTGCGGGCGCTGAGGACAAGCCCGCCCTGGGCCTGATCGCCCATCTCGACACCACCGAAGTTGCACCGGGCGCCGGCGTGAAGCCGCACATCGTACACTACGAAGGCGGCGACCTGGTCTGTGGCACGGTTGACGGTAAACCCGTTGCCATGAGCACCGCCAAGCTTCCCGCCCTGAACGACCTCGCGGGTGAGGACCTGGTCTGCAGCGATGGCACCACGCTGCTGGGCGCCGACGACAAGGCCGGCGTCGCCGAGATCATGTCGCTTGTCGCGCGTATCGCTCAGGATCCCTCCCTGCCCCATCCCGCACTCGGCATTTGCTTCTGCCCTGACGAGGAGATCGGCCACGGAGCCGAGCTGTTGGATATCGATACCTTTGGCTGCAAGTACGCCTACACGGTCGACGGCGGCCCCATCGGCGAGCTGGAGTGGGAGTGCTTTAACGCCGCCGAGGCGACCGTCCGCTTTGAGGGCCAGTCCATCCACCCGGGCGACGCCAAGGGCCGTATGATCAACGCAGGCAATCTGTTCTGCGACTTCAACGCGTTGCTCCCCTACGTGCAGCGCCCGGAGTATACGGAAGGCTACGAGGGCTTTTATCACCTTGAGGGTGTATCTGCGACCGTCGATCACGCCACAGCGCGCTATATCGTCCGTGACCATGACGCCGCCAAGTTCCAGCAGAAACTCAACCTTTTTGACGCCGCCGCCTCGATGCTCAACCTGCGTCTGGGTGAGGAGCGCGTGACGGTCGAGATTAAGCAGCAGTATCGAAATATGGCTGAGATCGTTCGTGACTATCCCGAGCTTATTGATGTTGCCAAGGAAGCCTACCTTGCCTGCGGCGTTGAGCCCCAAGTGCTGCCGATTCGCGGCGGCACCGACGGCGCGCAGCTGTCGTTCCGCGGCCTGCCCTGCCCCAACCTTTCCACCGGCGGCTATTGCTACCACGGCGTCAACGAGTTCGTCCCGGTCAGTTCGCTCGTCAAGATGACCGACGTGCTCCAGGAGCTCGTCGCCCGCTTTGCATAAGCCTGGCTGCACAAGTCCAAAAGACGAATCGCCCCGTCCTCAACCGAGAACGGGGCGATTTTTTTGCTGCAATGAGAACAGGTTGACGCACGCCAACCTCTTAACGCAAGGATTGTCCCAAACTGCCGGCACAAAAGGAACGTCCCCAAGTGCCAA
>CAUBWQ010000125.1 GCA_958439775.1 uncultured Collinsella sp.
GCCAAAAAGGTCGTTCTGTCGGTTGCCTGGACCTGGGACAGTGCCAAGTGGGAGCAGGTCCTGCCGGGCGTCGCGCATATCTCGACGGTGCCCAACACACCGGTTTCGGTGGGCGAGGGCGTCATCGCTTGCGAGAAGGCTTCCACGCTTAGTGATGAGCAGAGCGCCGTGGTGCTTGATCTGCTTGGCAAACTCGGTGCGGTGGTCGAGCTCGATACGAGTCTGCTGTTTGTGGGAGGCACGGTGGGTGGTTGCGCTCCGGCATTTGTCGCCATGGCAATCGAGGCCCTGGGCGATGCGGCGGTCAAGCACGGTATCCCGCCTGCCGATGCCTATCGCATTGTGAGCCAGATGGTGCTAGGTACGGCAAAGCTGCAGCTTGCAACTGGCCAGCATCCTGCGGCGATGAAGGATGCCGTATGCTCGCCCGGTGGTGCCACCATCAAGGGCGTCGTTGCGCTCGAGGACGCCGGCATGCGCAGCGCCCTGGTCAAGGCAATCGACGCAACTCTCCAGTAAAACCGACCAAAAAAAGGACGGGTTTATTTTTGGCAGGTATTTTCTGCGGTTTTGTCCTTTTAGCGAAAAGCGCCCCGCAACTGGCTCAATTCCAGTTGCGGGGCGCTTGCGTTTGCCCAGATAAAACAGACCAAAATAAACCTGTCCCTTTTTGGCAGGTTAGTCCCAGAAGCTGTCTTCCTCATCCTCGGACTTGGGTCCGCGGTCGACGTACATCTTATGGGTACGCTTCTCCATTACAAAGGCAAGAATCGCAAATAACAGGATGCCGCCGGCGAAAAGGATGGCAAAACCGGTGCGGGTGCCAAACAAAAAGGAAAAAACTGCGTCCATTGGGTGCCTTCTTGCGTAGTTGAGTTGGGTCGTAAACGCTCATAAGTATATACTTGCCCATACATGTACAAGGTTGCAACCTAAATGGAATGTATATCGCCGGAGGATCTAATGCTTGATATCAAGTTTGTTCGCGAGAACCCCGATGCCATCGATGTCGCCATGGCTAACCGCCAGACGTCTTGGGATCGCGAGAAGTTCTTTGAGCTCGACGACGAGCGCCGTGCCGTCATCACCGAGGTCGAGGAGCTCCAGGCTACGCGCAATGCCGAGTCCAAGAAGATCGGCGCCCTGATGAAGGAGGGCAAGAAGGACGAGGCCGAGGCCGCCAAGGAGGCCGTGCGCGCCGTCAACGAGAAGATTGACGGTCTGGCCGAGCGCCGTACTGCTCTCGAGCAGGAGCAGTACGACTTCATGGCTCACCTGCCCAACATTCCTTGCGAGGCCACGCCGTACGGCAAGGACGAGGACGAGAACATTGAGCGCCGTCGTTGGGGCACCCCGCGCGAGTTCGACTTCGACTTTAAGCCGCATTGGGATCTGGGCACCGATCTGGACATCCTCGACTTCGAGCGCGGCAACAAGCTCTCCGGCAGCCGTTTTACCGTTCTCGGTGGCGCTGGCGCCCGCCTTCAACGTGCCCTCATCAACTTCTTCCTCGATACGCACACCAGCCGTGGTTTTAAGGAGTGGTGGCCGCCCATCGTCGTCAAGCGTCAGACCATGTTTGGCACGGGTCAGCTGCCCAAGTTTGAGGAAGACGCCTACCACGTCTCGGGCGACAACTTCCTGATCCCCACCGCCGAGGTCGTGCTTACCAACCTGCACGCCGGCGAGGTCCTCGATGCCGACACTCTGCCGCGTCGCTACACCGCCTTCACCCCCTGCTTCCGCGAGGAGGCCGGTTCCGCCGGTCGCGACACCCGCGGCATCATCCGTCAGCACGAGTTCGACAAGGTCGAGATGGTCAAGTTCGCTAAGCCGGAGGAGTCCGACGATGAGCTCGAGAGCATGACCGCCGAGGCCGAGTACCTGCTGCAGCAGCTGGGCCTTCCGTATCGCGTGATTAGCCTGTGCACCGGCGACTTGGGCTTCTCTGCCCGTCAGACCTACGACGTTGAGGTCTGGCTGCCGAGCTACAACGCCTACAAGGAGATTAGCTCCTGCTCCAACTGCGGTGACTTCCAGGCTCGCCGCGCCAACATCAAGTATCGCGACCCCGAGAACTTCAAGGGTTCGCGCTACCTGCACACGCTCAACGGTTCTGGCCTGCCGGCCGGCCGCACCATGGCTGCCATTCTGGAGAACTACCAGAACGCCGACGGCACCATCACGATCCCCGAGGTTCTGCGTCCTTACATGGGCGGTCTCGAGAAGATCGAGCCGGTCGCGTAACTTGGCTGCATAGGGGATATGCAAGGGCGCTCCTTCGGGGGCGCCCTATTTCGTGCGCAGGTCCATATCATGCCGTGCGGACAGCTCAATAGAAAACACACGAACAACTGTTCTGTATACAGCTATCTACCTGTTATGCTTTTGCTAAATAAGAGCGAGAGAAAGGGGACGCGATGGAGCTGTTTGATGATCGGGTGGTTTTGTTTGAGAGCGACGAGGGTGGGGAGTACCTGCTTGTAACGTGTGAGCCGTCTGGCATGGGTGGCCTGGTGGTTCGACAGACGAGTGAGGGTCCGTTGACACAATGGTGTTTTGAGGAGTCGCCGCATGTGGTCGAGACCTTTGTGACGCGCGTGGGGCTTGTGGCGCTGGAGCACTTCTATGGAGTTGGGACTTCCAACCAGGTCGCGCGCATGCTGAGCATCTCGTTTGCCGATTATGATTGTGCCCAGCGGGTGAGATCGCTCCTGAGGGAACTTGATGCCAAGTTTGACGTGATCGAAAAGCCAATCGATCGTACGGGGAACGGCGGTATATGCGGAGCAGCATGACAAAACTGCGTTTCACAAAAAAGTTTGAGATTGAGCTTGACTCCAATAAGCTAAAGTGGTTTTATATGTCTTGCACTGCGGCGTTACCTCAGCTGGATAGAGGGTCTGACTACGAATCAGAACGTCATAGGTTCGAATCCTATACGCCGCACCAATCGAACTTGAAGCCTCCGGCAACGGGGGCTTTTCTTTTACGCCGGCACCGCACGGATTCGAACCTCGGTCGAGGTGCGAGCATCTTAATCATCACTTCGTAAAATTTTTCCAAATTGTCGCTTGACCCATCGAGGGGTCACGTGCATAATAATTCGTGCGTTGCGGCGTTACCTCAGCTGGATAGAGGGTCTGACTACGAATCAGAACGTCATAGGTTCGAATCCTATACGCCGCACCAATTGAGTTTTTAGCCTCCGGAAACGGGGGCTTTTCCTTTACGGGGGCATTGCGGAGATTCGAACCTCGTTCGAGGCGCGAGCGTCAAGAAAACGCGGAGCGTTTTTAGCGAGCGGGCGAGCGCGCCGGCAGGCGGGCGAAGCCGGTGCGGATCCGCGCAGCGGATGCGCGGAATCCTATACGCCGCACCAACTGAACTTTAAAGCCTCCGGTAACGGAGGCTTTTCTTATATCGCGATGCGTCGAAGATAGCATCAAGTGATCAAAATGAGTAAAAATCAAATTTGATAACTTTTTTCGAAAATTGCTTGACCTTTATTCAGTCGATGTGCATAATAATCAACAAGTCGCGGCGTTACCTCAGCTGGATAGAGGGTCTGACTACGAATCAGAACGTCATAGGTTCGAATCCTATACGCCGCACCAATTGAGTTTTTAGCCTCCGGAAACGGGGGCTTTTCCTTTACGGGGGCATTGCGGAGATTCGAACCTCGTTCGAGGCGCGAGCGTCAAGAAAACGCGGAGCGTTTTTAGCGAGCGGGCGAGCGCGCCGGCAGGCGGGCGAAGCCGGTGCGGATCCGCGCAGCGGATGCGCGGAATCCTATACGCCGCACCAATTGAACTTGAAGCCTCCGGCAACGGGGGCTTTTCTTTTATGCCGCCGCTGCATGGATTCGAACCTCGGTTGAGGCGCAGGCGTAAAGCGGACTATTTCCTGTCGACTCGTGTAAGATTTCGAGTAGGTGTCGCGGCCCATCCGTGACCACTCCTTCTTCAAGCGACCGATCAGGGTGATACTTCGTGGCAGAGCGTCCGACATACAAGCTCAGGTTTCTCGATCCCAAGAAGCGCTTTCCGGCGATGCCCGAGCAGCCTGCGGGACGCTCATATGGCGTGGTCTGGAAACTCTTTGGCGAGGATCAGCATGAATCTTGTTATGTCGTCGAATTCGTTGGCAAAAGTCATGTGTCGCTTTTGGGCTACGTAAGCGTTTCGGGTGAGGTGTACAAGGTGGACCGCCCCGTTAGCGAGGCTCCGCTGCCCAACGATCCCGACATGGAACTGGTCCTTGACGAGTCCGATTCCAGCGTCGGTGAGATTGCGGTCAGGGGCACCGATGGGACGATGCGCTCCCGGGCGCGAGTCATCGGCTCTCCCGAAGGCCCCATGCGCGAGCAGTCCGACCACGAGACATGGAATTCGACCCGCGCCCTTCCTTACGGCGAGTTCATGGCCTCGATGTTCTTGCGGTTGGGCGTCTCAAAGTCGTCCAGAAACGTGCC
>CAUBWQ010000126.1 GCA_958439775.1 uncultured Collinsella sp.
TTACTTGTCGTCGTTCAGATTTTGCTTGATGTCGTCCGCGGCATCGGCGGCGTGATTCATCAGGTTGTTGATGCTACCGGGCACGTCGCCGTCGCTGTCGATGCGGTAGCGCATGCCAAAGAACAGGCCAATTAGCATCAGCCATATCGTGGCGCCCCAGGCAAACAGCGCGACGATGGGAATCAGAATGGGGATGTTGAGGATGATCGCATCGCGGCGCGTGGCGATAAACTTGGTGTCCAGGCTCAGGCGGAAGAGCTTTTTGAGGTACTCCCACACGCCGTCCATCTTCTTGGAGAAGTCGGTCTTTTCGCTCGACTTTTCGTAGGCGGCCTGCGCGGCGATCATCTCGGCTGAGGGCTCATCGACTGGCTCGGACTCGGTGGCGGCATGCGCCGATGTGGTCTGGGTCTTGCCTTGCGACTCGAGCCAAATGATGGCGTCCAAAACGTTGCCGTCGGCGGCGTCGAGCGCGGCTTTGGCATCGGTGTAGCTCACGTTGCACTTGGTGCGGATGGTTTCAACTTTTTCGAGGTCGTCCATGACCTGTCCTTTCGTTCGATGGGCGCGACGCCGGGCGATCTGCCCGGGCGCGAGCGTTGCGTTCGGCGGCCTGCGTTGCGCGGCGCCGCCCCGCCCCTTGTTCGAACTCTATAGTGCAGGTTATAGATTAAGCGATTCTTGAGCCAAGATTAATGTTGGATGAGTTTTTGGGTAGCGGTGGGAAAAGTATTAGACCTCGATAGCGGGGGATGTGGTGCCGGTGCAAAACGGCGTCAAAGGTTGGTCGAGCAGGCGGTTTCTCCATTGATGTCCGCACAGCATGTGACACTTACCCTGCCGCCCCGCTCTGCCGCGGCGGCATGCGTCTGAACAACGACCCTCTAAGGAGTTCGATACCGATGAGTGACAACGCAAAGCATCTCGCAAAGAAGTGCGTTAAGGACGCGGGGCCGTGCCTCGCGCTGTGCGTAGCCGGCGCAGCGGTCGCGCTGCTGGCTGTTCTGGGGCCATTCGACGTGCTCCGAAGTGCCAGTTCCCTGCACGTTTGCATGGCCCTTGCCGGCGCCATGATGACCGGCGGCGTGCTCGATCTGATTTTTTGGGTGCTTGACTCGTTTGGATGGAAGAACGAGGGGTAGGTCCCAAAGGATGGAAGGGCTGGAACGGTTGGCTTAGTGATCGTGCAGAATGTGGGCTAGCGACTTACAGGGAAGTGGTGATCCGATGACGGTCTATGTGACGGGCGATATTCATGGCGGCGCTGACATGCAAAAGCTCCGCGATTGGGAGCTTGGGGATAGCCTGGCGAGCGACGACTATCTCATCATCGCGGGCGACTTTGGCTTTCCCTGGGACTTTTCTACCGAGGAATGTGCCGATATTGCTTGGCTGGAGTCGCGCCCCTACACCGTGCTGTTTGTCGACGGCAACCACGAGCGTTTCGATCACTGGGCGGAACGCCCCATGGAGTTGTGGCACGGTGGGCTGACGCAGCGCCTGTCGGACACCTCGCCCATTCGGCGCCTGACGCGCGGCGAGTTTTTAGCTCGACGGCTCAACGGTCTTTACCATGGGCGGCGCCACGAGCGTGGACAAGGAATACCGCATTCCGTATTCCAGCTGGTGGCCGCAGGAGCTGCCGGACGAGCGCAACTTTGAGGAGGCGCGGGCAAAGCTCGACAGCGTGGGTTGGAAGGTCGACTATGCGATCACCCATACCTGCTCCACGCGCATGCTTTCGCCCACGCTTTACCCGGCACCTGGCTGGAATTATCCCGATGTCGATCGACTCACCACGTTTTTCGACGAGCTGGAGGACCACCTGGACTACAAGCGCTGGTACTACGGGCATTTTCATCGTGACGCCAACCCGGCCGAGCGTCACACCGTGCTCTACGACTGCATCGTTCGCTTGGGCGACGAACTCCAGCCCTGGGATGTTGCGTAGAGGCGGGGTGGCTGGCTACTCGACCGTTACAGTGATGTTCTCCCGATGCGCGCGGATGACGTCCCAGCTAAAGTGCTCGACCAGCTGCTCGGCGGTACGCGGCGTGGTGTCCGACGCGATGCCTGTTTGCCCGGCGAGCCATCCCAACAGTGCCTCGGGTGTGCCAAAGCGGGTGCGGAGCTCGCCCAGGTCCAGATCGCGATCGCGCTTGGAAAGGCGGCGGCCGTCCGGTGACATGAGCAGCGGAATGTGCGCGTAGTGCGGCGTGGGCAGTCCCAGCAGATGTTGCAGATAGATCTGGCGCGGCGTGGAACCAAGCAGGTCGCATCCGCGTACGATCTCGGTGACGCCCATGGCAGCGTCGTCGACCACCACGGCCAGCTGATAGGCAAACACGCCGTCGCTGCGGCGCACCAAAAAGTCACCGCACTCGGTGGCGAGTGCTTCGCATTGGGCTCCGTACGTGCGGTCCACGAATTCGATCACGTCGCTGGCGAGGTCGTCGACGGTGGGCACGCGCAGGCGCGTGGCCGGAGCACGCAGGGCACTGCGGCGGGTGATTTCATCAGCAGAAAGACCTCTGCAGGCGCCGCGGTAGATGGGCGTGCCGTCGCTGGCGTGCGGCGCGCTCGCGGCGTGGAGTTCGGCACGCGTGCAAAAACAGGGATAGGTGAGGCCGGCGTCTTGCAGCTGGCGCAGGGCGTCCTCGTACAGATCCAGGCGATCGTGCTGGTAGTAGGGGCCTTCGTCCCACTCGAGCCCCAGCCAGGTCAGATCGTCAATCAGTTGAGCGGCAAGTTCCGGGCGCTTGCAGCGATCGTCCAGGTCCTCGATACGCAACACGATGCTGCCGCCCTGGCTGCGGGCCGAAAGCCATGCGCACAGGCAGCTGAACACGTTGCCCAAGTGCATGCGGCCCGAGGGCGACGGGGCAAAGCGGCCCACGACGGGGGTGGGCACTGCCGTTGCTGGTGCGTCCGCGGCGGGCGTTGCTATGTTGCGTGTTTTGATATCCATGCGGATGAGTATAGCGCGGGGCTTGGCAGAGAAGGCGTTGCCACGCTCACAAGTTGGCGGCGGTGCGCATTGCGCACGGTGGGTTTGCGGCTCAAGGTCTCGATCGCTGCGTACCGACTTAGCCTCACAAATGACAGAAACCCCGGCAGCTCTTCGCAACTGCCGGGGTTTCCGCGGAAAAGGGGGACATGATCCTCGAGCGAACGGCAAAGGGGCAAACCGTTTTCGCTCAACTGCTTTATGCCCCTCGGCTGACGGCTCAATCAGCGCGTGCCGCGCCCACACAAAGCCGCTACACCTGTGACAGAGCTGTGAAGTGGTATCTATTGCTGGCGCGGGCCATGCCAAGGGTGTCCCTAATGACTAGTCATTTAAGAACGTCCCCAATGACTAGCTGCCGGGGTGCGGGTGTGACTTTCATCCCGTTTGGCGCTCCGGTCGCCTAGATGTTCGTCATGCGTACCCGCAAACGTGGGACAATGGCGCTGTTGGTTTTACAGACAAAGGATGTGCCCATGAACACCCTCGCCGCCAAAGTCAGCCGGCAGCGCCGCCCGTTTGCGCGATTTGCTTCCGTCTGCGCACTCGTCGCGCTTGCATTGCTGCTACTGCCCGCCGCCGCACACGCCGACGGTTATTCCATGACCCAAACCTACATCAGCGCCACGGTCGAAGCCGACGGATCGCTGACCGTTGTCGAGGGACGCCAGTTTGATTTCGACGACGACATCAACGGCGTGTTTTGGGAGATCAATACGGGCACCAACCAGCAGGGCGGCACGGCGGGCGTCGACGTGCTGAGTGTCGAGGAAGAGGACACCGCGTTTAACAAAGTCGGTAGCGCGAACAAGGGCGACTCTGGCGTCTACACGGTCGAGCAGACCGGTGACGGCGTAAGGATTAAGGTGTTCAGCCCCCACGAGAGCGGCGACAGCGCGATCTATTACGTGAGCTATACCATGACCGGTGCGGTTATGAACTGGGCCGATACCGCCGAGCTCTACTGGAAGTTTGTGGGCGACGGCTGGTCTGCGGATTCCGATGACGTCGAGATGGAAGTGCGCTTCGCAAATGCCACTGCCGGGACGGCGGCCGTCAAAGGCGATAACTTCCGCGCATGGGGCCACGGTCCGCTGACGGGCGACGTGTCGCTCGATGCGGACGAACCCATGGTCACCTATACCATTCCCTGCGTGCATCAGGGCGAATTCGCCGAGGCGCGCATCGCCTTCCCCAGCGACTGGGTGCCATGGCTTTCCGCTTCAAGTGGGGAGCGCATGTCAACGATCCTGAGCGAAGAGAAAGAATGGGCCGACGAAGCTAACGCCCGCCGTGCTCACGCTCGCATGATTGCCAATGCACTTGCCGTGCTAAGTGTTGTCGCAGCGGTGGCCTTTACCGGCACAATCGTTGCGCTCAAGCTGCGCCGCCGCAAGCCCAAGCCGCTTTTCCAGGACGAATATTTCCGCGATGTGCCTTCGGCCGACCATC
>CAUBWQ010000127.1 GCA_958439775.1 uncultured Collinsella sp.
CACGAGCGGGGGCTCCTATCTTTTTAGTGCCCTCGGATTGGGTCATAGTGTCTGTTGGTGACGGCATCATTGGCGTTCCCGTTCTTGTTGGCGAGGGCAATGGTGCTGTCTTTGCCGTATTATTGAGGCTGTTTGTTGCTGCGCTTTATTTTGTTGAGGGGCTTTGTTGGACAGCTATTTTACTCTGCAATCGAATATTGAGGTTTCGGGCGAGTTTTTGGACCGCAAGAGCCGGTTTATTGCCCAGCTGGTCCATATTGAGTCCGAGGATGAGGCGAATGCCTTTATCGAGATGGTTCGCAAGCGTCATTACGACGCTCGACACAATGTCCCCGCGTGGATTTTGGTCGATGGACGCGAGCGCCAGAGCGATGACGGTGAGCCGAGCCGCACGAGCGGTATGCCGACGCTCGAGGTGTTGCGCGGCGCAGAGCTCAAAAATGTTTGCTGCGTGGTGACGCGCTATTTTGGTGGCACGCTGTTGGGGCCCGGTGGCTTGGTGCGCGCCTATACCGCGGCGACGCAGGCGGCGGTGGCCGCGGCTCAGGAGGCCGGGCAGATTGTCGAGATGACGAGTGTCGTGCCTGTTGACGTGCATGTGGCCTATCCGCAGTATGAGCAGGTGCTTCGTTTGGCGCAGGATTCGGGTGCCAAGGTTTCGGATACCGATTACGCGGATACCGTGACACTTCACTTGGTGTTTAAGGCAGGGGAGCAGGAGTCGTTTTGCGCCAAGATGCGCGAGCTTATGGCGGGGCGCGAGGAGATTGAGGTCGGCGCTCCCGAGTTTGCCGGGTGCGAACGGCGGCGGCCGGCGTGCTTTTGGATGGATTCCAAGTGCGCCGGCCGTCGCTTTTCTGTTGCGGCCGTTTACTCGGCGAGCTGCTTTAGCACATCGCAGGCGATCTCGATGGCATCGTCGATGCAGCCGGGGCAGCTGCGGAGCGAACCCTTATCCGATCCGATGCCCTTGAGCGTGCCGCAGACGGTCGTCGTGTTCTTCTCGCCAAATCGCTTGGCAATCTCGCGCGACAGCTTGTAGGTCTGGCCTTTGGTCTTGGGGTTCCCCATGCCGTCGCTCATTACAAAGCCCATGATGGCAACAGCGCCCGAGATGGCGCCGCAGGTCTCGGTCATGCCACCCATGCCGGCGCCAAAGCCCTCGGTGAGGGTAAAGGCGGTCTGGGAGTCGAGCCCGACGGCAGGTGCGAGCGTGCAGGCAACGGCCTGTGCGCAGTTAAAGCCACGGGCGTGGTATTCGGCAGCTTGAGCCTGACAGGCGGCGATGTCGAGCTGGGCCGTATCGATTTGCTTCATCGTTGTCTCCTTGGTTACGGTGTACCCGCCTATGGTACCCGTGACGGGGTATGTAATCATCGAGAGCTTCATGGATGCCTCATTTTTATCTATCGAGCAAATGCCCAAGGCTTGAGATAAATACCCCTGATCAATTTGTCCCATAACCTACCTTGGGGATGGGTTGAGAGGGGTGCAGGGTAGCGGTATCGTGAACCGAATAAAACTAAAACCCAGGCAAGGGAGCTAGATATGAGCGAGCAGACCATCGGTACTACATGTGTTCAGGGCGGCTATCACCCGGGAGATGCGGAGCCGCGCCAGGTGCCCATCTACCAGTCCACCACGTGGAAGTACGACACGTCGGAGCACATGGGCAAGCTGTTTGACCTGGAGGAGTCTGGCTACTTCTACAGCCGTCTGCAGAACCCCACGTGCGATTTGGTTGCCGCCAAGATTTGCGAGATGGAGGGCGGCACCGCAGCGATGCTCACGAGTTCGGGCATGGCTGCGAACTTCCTCGCGATCTTTAACGTTGCCGGTGCCGGCGATCACGTGGTCGCAAGCTCTGCCATTTACGGCGGTACGTATAACCTGCTCGCCCACACCATGGGCCGCATGGGCGTGACCTGCACGTTCGTCGCCCCCGACTGCACCGATGAGGAGCTCGAGGCAGCGTTTAAGCCCAATACCAAGCTCGTCTTTGGCGAGACGATCGCAAACCCCGCCCTTGCCGTGCTCGATATTGAGCGCTTTGCCAAGGCCGCACATGACCACGGCGTGCCGCTGATGGTCGACAACACCTTCCCGACGCCCGTGATGTGCCGTCCCTTTGAGTGGGGCGCCGACATCGTTACGCACTCCACCACCAAGTACATGGATGGACATGCTGCCTACCTGGGCGGCGTAATCGTCGACCACGGCCAGTTTGACTGGATGGCCCATGCGGACAAGTTCCCGGGTCTCACCACGCCCGACGAGAGCTACCACGGCGTGACGTATGCCGAGAAGTTCGGTCGCGAGGGCGCCTTCATTACCAAGGCAACCGCTCAGCTCATGCGCGACCTCGGCCCCATGCAGAACCCGCAGGCGGCGTTCTTCTTGAACAGCTCGCTCGAGAGCCTGCATGTGCGCATGCCGCGTCATTGCGAGAACGGCCTGGCCGTTGCCAAGTTCCTGCAGAGCCATCCCAAGGTGCGCTTCGTGAGCTATCCGGGCCTGGAGGGCGACAAGTACTATGACCTCGCTCAGAAGTACATGCCAAACGGTACCTGCGGCGTTGTGAGCTTTGGCTTTAATGGTGGTCGCGCGGCGGCCGAGACCTTTATGAAGAGCCTCAAGCTCGCCCAGATCGCCACGCATGTGGCTGACGCCCGCACCTGCTGCCTGCATCCCGCTAACGCTACGCACCGCCAGATGAACGATGAGGAGCTCATCGCCTGTGGCATCTCCGCCGACATGGTGCGCCTGTCGTGCGGCCTCGAGGACACGGCCGATCTGATTGCCGACCTTGAGCAGGCACTCGAGCAGTGCTAGGCTAGCTCCGTACAAGGTGCCGATGCTGGCAGAAAGCTTCTGTGACCTTTCGTTCCGATTCCGTAGGCGGGACCCCAATCGCGGCTGTTTGCAGGCGATCGGGGCCCCGTTTTTTGCGTTAGGCCACTCGAAAGGATGGATATGGAGAAAACTGCAGAGCAGCTGCGCCGCGAGCACATTGCCCTAGAGGGCGACACCCATGGCAAGAACAAGTGGGCGATTCTGTTTACCGTGCTCATCATGACGTTTATGGTGTGTCTGGATTCGACCGTCGTGACCGTGGCGCTGCCCGTGATGCAAAAGGAGCTGGGCGTGGGCCTCGATCGCATTCAGCTGGTAAGCTCGGTGTATCTGCTTGCGACTTGCGTGGCTATGTTGCCGTTTGGCCGTCTGGGCGACGTGCGCGGCAAGGTGAATGTGTTCCAGTTGGGCGTCATCGTCTTTTCGGTCGGTTCGCTGCTGTGCGGCCTTTCGTCCTCGCTCGAGGTTCTTATCCTGGCACGCATTGTTCAGGGTGTCGGTTGCGCGGCGGCCATGGCCAACAACATGGGTATCATCACCGAGTCGTTTCCGGCGCGCGAACGAGGCCGTGCCATGGGTATTCTCGCGACCTTCGTGGCCCTCGGCATGATGTGTGGCCCCGTGCTCGGTGGCATGCTGGTGGCAAGCTTTCCCTGGGAGAGCATCTTCCTCATCAACCTGCCCATTGGCGTCATCTCGTTTATCGTGGGGCTCTACACGTTGCCGCATGTTAAGCCGGAGGCCGGCGACCGTCCCATGTCCCTTGCCGAGGCCGCTCGTCGCTGCTTTGCAAATTCGGCCTTTACCATCAACCTTGCCTGCATGCTCATCGTGTTCGTTGGTATTGGCGCATCCGAGTTTATCCTGCCGTTCTATTTTCAGGACGCCCACGGCTTTGGTTCCGACATTTCCGGATTGCTGTTTTTGGAGCTGCCAATGGTGAATGCCTTTATCGGCCCGCTTTCGGGAACGGTTTCGGACCGTGTTGGCTGCAAGGGTCCTACGGCGGTTGGCCTGGGCGTGTACGTGTGCGGTCTCTTTGCGGTAAGCACGCTCGACGCGCACTCTTCTATCCCTGTGATCGTGTGCTGCGTCGCATTTATGTCGTGCGGTACGTCGATTTTCCAGAGCCCTAACAATTCGCTGTATATGGGTTCGGCTCCGCGCGAAGCGCTCGGCTTTGCGGGCAGCTTGGGCAGCTTGGCGCGCTACGCCGGCATGGCACTCGGCATTACGGTGGCGTCGCATATCCTGTATGGGCAGATGAGCGTGGCGATGGGCGAGGCCGTGACCAGTTTTGTTGCAGGTCGTCCGGATGTGTTCCTATTCGGCTTTCGCTCGGTGTTCTACGTGCTTATGGTTGTGGCCGCCGTGGGCTTTGCGCTTGCCATGGTGCGTTTGGTGAGGATACGCGCCCTCCATTAGCTTGTGGAGGCAGGCTTGCCATGAATCGGGCCTATCTACTGGTCTTGCGGCTTTGTGGTGCGATGTGGCTTGTGGGGCGGGCGGGGGTCGGTCCGTGGTAGACTATCGAGCAACGTTTATTAATCGCGCGGTATCGTTG
>CAUBWQ010000128.1 GCA_958439775.1 uncultured Collinsella sp.
ATTATGCGCTTGATCGGCAAATTCTCTCAGGTGCTCGGCGACGAGTGCGAGACATTTAAACAGCAGGTGGCAGCCGCAAGCCAGATGCAAGATCGACGTGAGGGGGAGTCGTGCGACTGTTAATGAGGTTTCTAAAGCCATATCGAGGGCTTGTCGCAGTGACACTGCTGGTGCTGCTGGTGGATAACGTCGGTACGCTGTTGGTTCCCACGATGCTGGCGAACATGGTCAACACCGGTATTACCACGGGCGATGTCGACTACATTTTACGCAACGGCCTATACATGTTTATCGCGACCAGCATGGCTAGCGGCGGCACGGTGCTGGGCTGCTATCTTTCGGCGCGCCTGGCCGCCAACGTGGCTTGCGATATCCGCAATGCCGTGTACGACAAGTCGCTCGAGCTGTCCGCCAGCGACTTTGAGCGCTTTGGCACGGGTTCGATGATCACGCGCTCACTCAACGACATCAACGTGATTCAGCAAGCTGTCCTTCAGACGATTCAGTTGGTGCTGCCGGTGCCGTTCTTGGCCGTGGCAGGCATCATTTTTGCTTGGTTCATCGATCCCGCCATGGGCACGCTGCTTGGTGTGGTCGTTGCGATCGTGCTGGTGGCGGCGGTCTTTACGGTGGCTAACGCCGCGCCGATCTTTATGCGCCTGCAGAGCTTTATCGACCGCATGAACGTGGTGCTGCGCGAGAACATCGTGGGCGTGCGCGTCATCCGCGCATTTAACAAGGAGCGCCACGAGGAGCAGCGCCTGGACGAGGTGTTTAGCGATTACGCGGCCAACGCCATCAAGGTCAACCACCTGTTTGTGGGTCTCGACAGTTCCAGCTTCTTTTTGATGAATATCGCCGAGGTGGCGGTGCTGTGGGTGGGCGGCAACCGCGCGGGCGTCCACGCCATGCAAATCGGCAGCATCTCGGCCGTGTTGGAATACGCGATCTTGATCCTGTTCTTTGTGATGATGGCGCAGATGGTGATTCTGACGCTTCCGCGCGCTGCGGCGTGCCTCAACCGCGCGCAACAGGTGCTCGAAATCGAGCCGAGCATCGTGGACGGCAAGGCAACGCTGGGCGACGGGGCGCCTGAGTCCGCAGATGGTGCCGACGCGGTTGCCGTGTTCGACCATATGTCGTTCCGTTTTGACGATGCCGACGAGGATACCCTGTGCGACCTGAGCTTTGCCTGTCGCCGTGGCCAGACCACGGCGATTGTAGGCTCAACGGGCTCGGGCAAGTCAACGGTGGCCAAGCTCTTGTTGCGTTTCCACGATGCCACGAAGGGCGCCATTCGCCTGAACGGCGTTGACCTGCGCGACCTTTCGCAAGGTGAGATTCGCGGGCATATCGCTTACGTGCCGCAGAAGGCGTGGCTGTTCTCGGGTACGGTGGCGAGCAACCTGCGCTTTGGCAACGAGGGCGCGACCGAGGCTGACATGCTCCATGCGCTGGAGGTTGCCCAGAGCACCTTTGTGCTCGATCAGCCCCAGGGGCTCGATACTCCGGTATCCCAGGGCGGCACGAACTTCTCGGGCGGTCAGCGCCAGCGCCTGGCGATCGCCCGCGCACTCATGAAGCATGCCGATCTATATATCTTCGATGACAGTTTTTCGGCCCTGGACTTTAAGACCGATGCCGCCCTGCGCCATGCGCTGCAGGACGAGACGCGCGATGCCGCGGTGCTCATCATCGCGCAACGTATCTCGACTATTTTGCATGCCGATCAGATCGTGGTGCTCAAAGACGGCGAGATCGTGGGCCTAGGCACGCACGACGAGCTCATGGAAACCTGCGAGGTGTACCGCGCTATCGCGGAATCGCAGATGAAGGGAGGTGAGTAGCATGACCGAGGAGCTCAAGAAGCAGGGCGGCGTTGATGACGCCGCTGCCGCGGTACTGGTCGAGGAAACGGCTGCCGTGGCATCCGAGCTGGATGACGCCGCCAAGGCTGCAGCCGAGCGCGAGGCTCGCCGCCAAGCGCTCTACGAGGAAAACGAGCGCGCCGAGGACGAGCGCGCCCGCGCTGAGGCAGAGCGCATGCGCGATGTGGACGACGAGGACGAGGACGAGAAACCCCGCGACACCTGGGCGACGGTGCGCCGCCTGTGGAGCGAGGCTGCCGGCGACCATTGGCGCTTCTATATCGTGTTCGCGAGCATTGTGTTCTATGCCATCTTTAACACCGCCGCGCCGGCATATAGCGCCCGCGTGATCGATGAGCTGTGGGGCCACATTCAGGTGGCGTTTGCCAACGATACCACCTTCAACATCACCTGGGAGAACTGCGGCAGGACCATCTTCATCTACTTTATGATTTGGACGGCCGCTGCCTCGTTCTACGCGCTCCAGAGCTTTTTGATGTCGAGCGTCGCTGAGCGTCTCAATCTGCGCCTGCGCAACCGCATCGCGCAAAAGCTCAACCGTCTGCCGCTTGCCTTCTTTGACGCGCATCGTCCCGGTGAGGTCGTCAGCCGTGCGACCAACGACTTGGACAAGATGTCCGAGAGCATGCAGCGCGGCTTGCTGCAGCTTCTGGTGTCGATCGGTACCGTGGTGGGCGCTGTGATCGTGATGTTCGTGTTTAGCGTGCCGCTCACGCTCGTCTTTTTGTTCTTTATGACGCTGTCGCTGCTGGTGACGAAGGTCGTTTCGCGCCGCACGCACGATGTGACGGGCGAGCGCCAGGAGTGGGTGTCCAAGATTACGAGCGCGGTCGAGGAAGGCTATTCGGGCCGTTTGGTGATTCGCGCATTCAACCGCGAGCACCAGAGCTCTGCCGAGGTGCACCAGGCCTCGGGCGAGCTGGCGCGCGTGAGCACCAAGGCCGACTTTATGATCAATGCCGTCGGCCCCGCGGTGCGCTTTATCGGCCGTTTGGCGCAGATCGTTATTGCGCTTGTGGGCTGCAGCATGCTGGTTGCCGGTCACATGACCGTCGGCGTGTTCCAGGCGTTCTTCCAGTTTATTTACGAGGCGTCCGAACCCATGACGCAGCTGTCGTTTACCTTTAACTCGCTGCAGAGCGCGCTGGCGAGTGCGGAGCGCGTGTTCGACCTGCTCGATGAGCCCGAGATGGAGGCCGATCCGCTGCCGGACGAGGCCGCCAAGCTGCCGGGTCGCGTTGAGGGTCGCGTCTCCTTTGAGCACGTGCGCTTTGGTTATTCGCCCGACAAGCCGCTTATGCGCGACGTGTCGTTTACCGCCGAGCCGGGCCAGAAGATTGCCGTGGTGGGAACCACGGGCGCAGGCAAGACGACGCTCATCAACCTGCTCATGCGCTTCTACGAGATTGACGGCGGGCGTATTACGCTCGACGGCGTGGATACGAGCCGCATGGATCGCGGCGAGCTACGTCAGCAGTTTGGCATGGTGCTGCAAGACGCCTGGCTGTTCGACGGCACGATTGCCGAGAACATCGCCTACGGCTGCCCCGAGGCAACGCGCGAGGAGATTGTTGCGGCTGCGCGCGCCGCCCAGGTTGACTTCTTTGTGCGCACCATGCCGCAGGGCTACGACACGCGCGTGGCCAACGATGCCGAAAGCATCAGCCAGGGCCAGCGCCAGTTGCTGACCATTGCGCGCGTGCTGCTCAACAACCCGGCGATTCTCATCCTGGACGAGGCGACCTCAAGCGTGGACACGCGCACCGAGCTTGCTATCGGCCGCGCCATGGACGCGCTTATGCGCGGGCGCACGAGCTTTGTGATCGCGCATCGCCTGTCGACGATCGTGGACGCCGACCTGATCTTGGTCATGGACCACGGCAACATTATCGAGCAGGGCACGCATAAGGAGCTGCTCGCAGCCGAGGGCGCTTATGCCGACCTCTATCTGAGCCAGTTCGCATAATGTGACAAAGGGACAGTCCCACATGTCACATCGAAAAAAGGCGCGCCGGGGATTGATTCCCTGGCGCGCCTTTTGCGTCGGTGCCGATGTCGTTTTGTGCCGCTTGCGTTCCTAACGTTCGTCCACGAGCTTGGCGACGAGGGCCTTGAGCTCGGCCACCTCTCGCTCGAGTTCCTTGACGCGGCGGGCATTCTCGGTGATGCCCTGGCGGTTGAGGGCGGACTGCTCGGCGGCGTCATCGGGCATGTACTCGCGATGCTGCTTGGCGTCGAAACTCTCCTCGAACACGCGGCAGCCGTTGCGTTTGATGATGCGTCCCGGCACGCCCACGACGGTGCAGTTGTCGGGGACGTCCTTAACGACGACCGAGTTGCCGCCGATCTTGACGTTGTTGCCGATGCGGATGTTGCCGAGCACCTTGGCACCCGTGCCCACGGTGACATTGTTGCCCAGGGTGGGGTGACGCTTGCCGGTTTCGTTGCCGGTGCCGCCGAGCGTGACGCCCTGGTAAAGCACACAGTTGTCGCCCACAATGG
>CAUBWQ010000129.1 GCA_958439775.1 uncultured Collinsella sp.
GCAGTTCGCCGCATCGTCAGGTCGTCGCTACGATCGCCTGTGCGAGTTCTTTGCGCCCGTTCGCGACAAGATGGACTTTGTCGCCGCTAACGGCGCCCAGGTCTACGCCGACGGCAAGATGGTGGACCGCGAGGTGTATTCGCACCTGGCGATTCGAAAGCTCGCCCAAGCAGTCGCGACGTTTCCCAATCTGCATCTTGCGCTCTTTGACCGAACCAAGTCCTTTTTGCTCGATGACGAGTGCAAGTTCGTGCGCGAGGTTGATAAGGACCTTCCCAATGCCGAGCGCATTTGGGAGCTGCCCGATCCCAGCGCAAATATCATCAAGGCGAGCATCTTTTGCGATGACGGTGCCGTTATGGACAGTGCGTACGTGTTGCAGCGGGAACTCGGTCAGCTCTTTACTTTCGCGCCTTCGGGTAACGCGTGGATTGATGCCATGCAGCCCGGTGTGTCGAAGGCCTCGGGCATCGCACAGCTCGCGGAGCATTATGGCATTGGGCGCGACGAGGTCATGGCGTTTGGCGACTCGATGAACGACTACGAGATCATTCGCTTTGTCGGTACGGGCTGCGCGATGGAAAACGCGCGCCCCGCGCTCAAGGCGGTGGCCGATCGCGTGGTGGGTCGTAACCGCGACCACGCCGTCCAGCAGGAGCTCCGTCGCGTGCTGGAGAGTCTCGCTTAATCCGGCAGATGGGGACGTTCCTTTTCTGCCGGCAGTGGGGGACGGTCCTTGCAGCTTTTTCGCGAAGACTGTCCCTAACGACTAGTCATTCAAGAACGCCCCAATGACTAGGCGAGGGCGGCCATGATGGTGCGGGCGACGCCGTCGTGGTCGTTGTCGAACTCGGTGATGGCGTCGGCGGCGTCGCGGTCCTCGGGCTCGGCGTTGATCATGGCCATGGCGGGGGCCGCTGGCTGCAGCATGGGAATGTCGTTGATGTTGTCGCCGAACGCCCAGGCGTCGGCGAGACGCTCGCCCAGATGCTCGCATAGCCACGTGAGGGCCGTTCCCTTGGTGGCGCCCTCGCCCATGACCTCGATATTCATGGCGTAAGAACGCGTGACCTCAATGCCTCCGAGCGTGTCGAGCGCCGCCGCGATGGCGTCGCGATCGGCCGGGTCGTGCCAGTACATGGCGATGCGTTCGAGTGTCTCGACCTCGTCGATCTTGCTGTCGATATCCATGTCGATCGGTGTTCGTGTGCGCTTGAGCGAAGCCGCGATGTGGGGGTCGCCGCCGCAGAATTCGTCCAGGCGCGTGTAGAGCGAGCGGGGGAGGAAGCACTGCCCGTCCGCGAAGATATCGAAGGTCACATCGTGGCCGGCGGCGATGCTATGGACGCGGTGGGCGATGGCGCGGTCGAGCGGTCGGCTCAAAATGCGCGTAGCACGTGAGGTATCGGTGGGCACAACGTCGTCGAGCTGCCAGACGCTGGCACCGTTGGCGCAGACCGCGTAGTGTACGGCGGGGTGGGCGAGGATGGGCTCAAAGATGCCCGACAGCGGACGCCCCGTGCAGGGCACAAACTCAATCCCACGTCGAGCGAGTTCGTCGAGCATTGCCCAGGTGGCGTCGCTCATCTGCTTATCACTCGTCAGCAGCGTTCCATCCATATCGGAAAACACAATCATTCGCTGCAATCCTTTCTACTGGCATAAAAAGCGTGGCCGAGGGCGGTGATGCCCTGGCCACGCTCGGGTTCTATAACGGTCTGCGTCCTAACGATCGGCGAGCGGCTTGTACTCCAGCGGCTCGATAACCGGGCGATACGCGGGACGGATGATGCGGTGCGCGCAGAAGAGCTCTTCCATGCGGTGCGCAGACCAGCCGGCCATGCGGGCGACGGCGAACAGCGGCGTAAAGAGCGTCTCGGGCACGCCGAGCATCTTGTAGATAAAGCCCGTGTACAGGTCGATGTTGGCGCAGATGGGCTTGGTCATGCCGTGGTCGCGCATGACCTGGGGTGCCAGGCGCTCGATGCGCTCGATGAGCGCGAACTCCTCGCCCAGGTCCTTCTTGGCGGCAAGCGTGCGCGCGTAACGACGGCACACCTCGGCACGCGGGTCGCTCAGCGTGTAGACGTCGTGGCCCGTACCGTAGATGAGACCCGTGCCGTCGAAGGCCTGCTTGTCGAGGATCTTGCCCAGGTAGGCTGCGACCTCGTCCTCGTCCTCCCAGTTGGAGACATGCGCACGGATGTCCTCGTGCATGGACACGACCTTGGCGTTGGCGCCGCCGTGGCGCGGGCCCTTGAGCGAGCCGATAGCCGCGGCGTAGGCGGAATACGGGTCGGTGGCCGAGGAGGACAGCACACGGCAGGCGAACGTGGAGTTGTTGCCGCCGCCGTGCTCGGCATGCAGCATGAGCATCACGTCGAGCAGCATGGCCTCGTCGCGGGTGAATGCCATGCCGCCGCGTAGGACCTGCAGGATGGTCTCAGCGGTGGAGAGGCCGGGTGTGGGGTGCGGCACATGAACCTCGGAGCCGCGGCGCTTGGCGACCGAGGCCATATGCGCGAAGGCGGCGATGCGGGGGAGACGGGCGAGCATGGAGATGGCGACGTCGATTTCGTGTTCGGGTGTAATGGCGTCGGGCTCGGCGTCGAAGGCGTAGAGCAGCAGCACGGCGCGCTGAAGCACATTCATGATGCTCGACGACACCGTGGTCATGGGGAACTCGCGGACGTATTCGTCGCTCAGGTGCCTAAAAGCACCCAGGCGCTCGCAAAAGCCGTCGAGCTCTTCCTTGTTGGGCAGCGAACCCGTGATAAGCAGATAGGCGACTTCCTCGTAGCCGTAGCGGTTCTCGGCCTGGGCGTTGTTGACCAGATCCTCGATGCTGTAGCCACGAAGCGTGAGCTTGCCCTGATCGGGCACGACTTTGCCGTCGACCTTGTTGTAGCCGTGCACGTCCGAGATGCGGGTAAGGCCCGCGACCACGCCCGAGCCGTCGGCATTGCGCAGGCCGCGCTTGACGTTGTGCTCTACGAACAGGTCCTCGTCGTACGGGGCGGTCGGCAGGCCGTGGTAGAGGTTTTCGCTTTCGGGCGAAATCTGACGGCTCGCCTCGTAATCCAGAACCAGGCGGCTCAGGTGATCGTCGAAGCGGTAGTAGATTTTCTTGGCGTCGTAGGCCATGCGCGCTCCTCTCCGGTCCGCTTTGGGGCCGCGCGCTTGGACGATATGACGTCAAGCTGCCCCGAGCGGCTTGTTCGCTACAGGCGGTACATAAAGTTAAAGACGTCCTCGCGCTGGATGGACACGTTGACGCCCGAAAGCTCGCCGGCCTCGGCCAGCGCCTTCTGCAGCTCGGCGAAGTCGAGCTTGGACTCGGCGGTGTCGGCCAGCATGGTCATGGTGAAGATGTCCTCGATAATGGACTGCGTGATGTCGCGGATGTCGACGTTGGCCTCGCCCAAAACGCGGGTGACGCCGGCGACGATGCCGGGGCGGTTCTTGCCAAGGACGGTGATGACGATGCGGGAGGACGAGATCTCGGCCATGGGAAACCCTTTCGCGTGGTTGCGGCGCGCGGGGCGCTCCGCTACGGTACAGTGTTCATCATTGTACCTGTCTGGCGCCAAAAGGGGTGTGCTTACTGCGGCGTTACACGTCTGCAACATGGGAGAAGGGGCAACAGGGTGCGTGTCCGCTGCGGTTGGTCACGCCGCGTTGCACAAAGACCGTGAACCTTTTGTGGGACGCGCGGCGCCGTGGTACCATAGCCGAGTTTGTTGTCTTGGTCGGAAACCAAGACGCCTTATGCGCTGATCGGTAACCAGCGCCTGACCAATAAGGAGTCCTACCATGAAGCAGGGTATCCATCCCCAGTATGTCGAGTGCACGGTGACGTGCTCCTGCGGCAACACCTTCAAGACGCACGCTACCGTGTCCGAGATGAAGGTCGAGCTTTGCAACGAGTGCCACCCGTTCTACACCGGCCAGCAGAAGTTCGTCGACACCGGTGGACGCGTCCAGCGCTTCGCCGACAAGTTCGGTGGCGCCGCTGCCGCCCAGCTCAAGAAGGCCGAGGAGGCCAAGGCTGCCAAGGCCGCCAAGGCTGCTGAGGCCGAGGCCGCTCGCAAGGCCGCCGCTGAGGCCAAGGCTGCCGAGAAGGCTAAGCGTGCTGCTAAGTTTGCCGAGGAGGCTGCCAAGCAGGCCGCCGAGGCTCCCGCAGAGGCTCCCGCCGAGGAGGCCGCTGCCGAGGCCGAGACCACCGAGGCTGCTGAGTAAATAGCTCGCCGAGGAATCGCTCGCATTCGTGGCTAAAGGGCCGCGTATCCATTTGGGTGCGCGGCCCTTTTCCTTTATTGGTGCAAGCTAACCCGTCCCCATTGCACCAGATTGGTGCGAAGGGGACGGGTTCGTTTGCACCAAATGG
>CAUBWQ010000130.1 GCA_958439775.1 uncultured Collinsella sp.
GCCGCCAGCCCAGATGCGGGGATCGGTGGTCTGGCCGGTCTCCTCGTCGGCGACGATGTAGCCCCACTTGTTGAGCTCCATCTTGCCGCCGATCTTCTTTGCGAAGGGGTTGGCGTTGGTGCCGATAGCCGAGATTGCGACGTCGCAGGGGATCTCCTCGATGGCGCCCTCGATGGGCACCGGGCGACGACGGCCGGACTCGTCGGGCTCGCCGAGCTCCATCTTCTGGACCTTGACGGCGCACACGGAGCCGTCCTCGCCAGCGACAAACTCGAGCGGGGAGACGAGCGGCAGAACCTCGACGCCCTCGGCCTTGGCGTGGTGCAGCTCGGCACGACGGCAAGGCATCTCATCCTCGGTACGACGGTAGGCGATGATGGCGTGCTCGGCGCCCAGGCGCTTGGCGGTACGGACGGCGTCCATAGCCACGTTGCCGCCACCAAAGACAACGACGTTCTTGCCGTGCTTGGTGGGGGTGTCGTACTCGGGGAACTTGTTGGCCTTCATCAGGTTTACGCGGGTGAGGTACTCGTTCGCGAAGAAGACGTTGGGCAGGTTCTCGCCGGGGACGTTGAGGAACTTGGGCAGGCCAGCGCCGGTCGCCACGTAGATGGCGTCGAAGCCCTGCTCGAACAGCTCCTCGGCCGTGGCCATGTTGCCCACGACGGAGTTGTACTCAAACTTGACGCCCATGTCCTCCAGGCCGTCAATCTCGCGCTTGACGACCGCCTTGGGCAGACGGAACTCGGGGATGCCGTAGACCAGCACGCCGCCGCCGGTGAAGAAGGCCTCGAAGACGGTAACGTCAAAGCCGTTACGGGCGAGCTCGCCGGCGCAGGTGATGCCGGACGGGCCGGAGCCGACGACGGCGACCTTCTTGCCGTTCTTGGGGGCCATCTTGGGCGTGGAGGCGAGCTCGGGGCGATCACCCAGGAAGCGCTCGAGCTGGCCGATGGCCACGGGCTCGGACTTTTTACCACGGATGCACTTGCCCTCGCACTGGTTCTCCTGCGGGCAGACGCGGCCGCAGATGGCGGGAAGCATGGAGTCCTCGCGGATGGTATCGAGAGCGCCGCCGAAGTCCTTCGCGCGGATCTGCTCGATAAAGCGGGGGATGTTGATGTTGACGGGGCAGCCCTCAACACAGAACGGCTTCTTGCAGTTGAGGCAGCGCTCGGCCTCGGCCAGCGCCATCTCCTCGGTGAAGCCCTTGTCGACGGGGCGGAAGTCGCAGGCGCGCTCGGCAGCCGGCTCCTCGTTATCGGGGGTGCGGGGCGACTTCATATCGGCAACGAAACGACCGTTAACTAGTGGCATGCGCAGCTCTTTTCCTCATAGGCCTTGAGGGACTCGCCCTCTTCGGAACGGTAAGCGGCCTGGCGGGCACGAAGGTCATCCCAGTCGAACAGGGTGGCATCGAAGTCGGGGCCGTCGACGCAAGCGAACTTGGTCACGCCGCCCACCTCGACGCGGCAGCAGCCGCACATGCCGGTGCCGTCAACCATGATGGGGTTGAGGGACGCGGTGATGGGGGTGTCGTACTTCTGGGCGGTGAGGGTCGAGAACTTCATCATCGGAACGGGGCCGACGCAGAAGACCTGGCTCACGGCCTTGTCCTGCAGCAGGCGCTCCAGCGGAGCGGTGACAACGCCCTGCTCGCCGTAGGAGCCGTCGTCGGTGGTGATATGGATATGGTCCTCGTCGAGGAGCTCGCGGAACTGGTCCTCCATGAGCAGGAGGTCCTTGGTGCGGGCGCCCATGATGGCGTGAACCTCGTGGCCGGTCTCGACCAGGTGCTTGGCGACCGGGAAGGCAATTGCCAGGCCGACGCCGCCGCCAATGACGGCGCAGGGGCCCTCGGCCATCTCGGTGGGAACGCCCAGCGGGCCCACGACGTCGCGCAGCGACTCGCCGGCCTCGTAGGTGGAAAGCATTTCGGTGGTCTTGCCGATCACCATGAAGATGAACTCGACCCAGCCCTCGTCACCGTTCCAGCCGGCCAGGGTAAACGGGACGCGCTCGCCCGTCTCGTTGGCGCGAACCATGAGGAACTGTCCAGCGTGCGCATGCTTGGCGATTGCAGGCGCCTCGATGCGGAACTTGAACACCTTCTCCGAGAACTGCGTCTTCTCCAGGATCTTATACATAGAACCCCTCTCTTGTTAGGGCCGCCGAACCGTGCCTCCACGGAAATGGACGGTAGCCCGAGTAAAACCGTACGCGCACAGGCGTTGTGCAGGCATACGGTGCAAATTATACCCTCATGGCAATGTCGCTTACGTGTTTCTTTGGCAGGTAGGAAAAGTGACCTGCCAAAAAGGGACAGGTTTATTTTGGTCGGTTTTATCAGGCAAAACGGCAAAGGGGGCCGGCCTCGCGCTTCGTTGAGGCCGGCCCCCTTTTGGGCGCTATGTGTGTATGGCAGTGCGGGGTTTATTGCGATGCGGCCACTGGGGCGTTTTCGTAGATAAAACCTGCCAAAATAAACATCCCTTTTTGGCAGGTTTTAGTGCTTCCCGTTGGCGGAAGCGGCGCCGTTTACGTGATCGCGGGCGTAGATTACGCCGTGGACGATGGCCAGACCGGCGGCATCTGCGGCGCGGGCGCAGGTGTCCTGGAAGTCCTCTGCCTCGCGGGCGCGCAGCTGCTTAAGCACGTAGTCGGCGACAGCCATCTTGCCGGGAGGGTTGCCGATGCCGGTGCGGATGCGGCTGAAGTCGCGACTGCCCATCTTGTCGATGATGGAGCGCAGGCCGTTGTGGCCGGCGTGGCCACCGCCCACCTTAACACGTACGTCGCCGGCGGGAATGTCGAGCTCGTCGTGAATCACGAGCAGCTCCTCGGCCTTGATCTTGTACTCGCGGCAGAGCTTGGAGATGGGGCCACCCGAGGTATTCATATACGACTGCGGCTTGACCAGCACAATCTGGCGCTTACCGCCCTCTTCCTCGGGATCGTTGATGTTGATGAGCGCGACCTCGGCGCCCGCCTGGTTTTTCCAGTACGTGACACCGGCCTGACGGGCCAGCTCGTCGATCGCTTTGAAGCCAGCGTTGTGGCGGGTCTCGGCATATTCCTCGCCAGGTTTGCCAAGCCCGGCAACCATGCGAATCTTAAGCGGCTGTGCAGCTGCCATGTTTATCCTTCCGTTACATAAAAAGTTTAATCAACGACAAAGGCTACCACGCCCGCCGAAGGCGAGACTTCGTTTCAGCGAAATCCCACCAGACAAAAGCGCGGCCGCGGCAGGGCGAGCCGTCGGAACAGAAGAAACCCCCGCGCGACCTTTGCGAAGCAAGGGGGAGCGCGGGGGTTTCTTCTGTTCCGACGGCGATGCGCCGGGTTACAAGGACGATGCGATTACAGCGCGAAGTCGCCGCCGACGAGCGTGGAGACGGGCTCCTCGTGGTAAACGGCGGAGATGGCCTGAGCGAACTCCTCGGCGACCGAGATGGTCTTGATCTTGCCGCCGACCTCGACGGGAATGGCGTCGGTGACGAGGCACTCGACAATCGGGGCGTCGTTCAGACGCTCGATGGCCGGACCGGAGAAGATGCCGTGGGTGGCGCAGACGTAGATGTCGCCAGCGCCCATAGCCTTGAGCTCCTTGACGTTGGCGCACAGGGTGCCAGCGGTGTCGATCATGTCGTCGTTGATGATGCAGGTCTTGCCCTTGATGTCACCGATGATGCCCATGACCTCGGCGGCGTTGTGGCGCGGACGGCCCTTGTGGGCGATGGCCAGGTCGCAGCCGAGCATGTCGGACAGCTTCTTGGCGGCCTTGGCGCGGCCCACATCGGGGGAGACGACAACCAGGTTGTCGGTGTCGAAGTGCATGTCGTTGTAGTACTGGCCAAACAGCGGCAGCGCGGACAGGTGGTTAACCGGGATATCGAAGAAGCCCTGAATCTGGCCCTGGTGCAGGTCGAGGGTGATGATGCGGTTGACGCCAGCGCGCTCGAGCAGGTTGGCGACGAGGCGGGCGGTGATGGGCTCGCGCGGGCCGGCCTTGCGGTCCTGGCGGGCATAGCCGTAGTGGGTGATGACGGCGGTGATGGAGCGGGCGGATGCGCGCTTGGCAGCGTCGGTGGCGATGAGCAGCTCCATGAGCATGTCGTTGACGTTGCCGCCAGCCACGGACTGAATCAGGAAGACGTCGGCGCCGCGGACGGTCTCGTCGTAGCGGGCGTAAATCTCACCGTTGGCGAACTGCTTTAGCGTAAGGCCCGAAAGCTCGACCCCAAGGTACTCAGCAATCTTCTGAGCGAGGGGACGGTTGGAGGAACCGGAATACACGCGGATGGACTTGCGCATATTCTCCGACTTCTCGGGATCATTAATCGGCATTACCCTTCTCCTTT
>CAUBWQ010000131.1 GCA_958439775.1 uncultured Collinsella sp.
CAACGTCCTTCCACAGGAAGGCAGCGACCTCCAGCGAGGCAGGCTTGCGGCTCTCGAGGTTCTTCATCAGGTACTTGAGGGTCAGGCCCGAGTCCAGAATGTCCTCGACGATCAGCACGTCGCGACCACGGATGTCGATATCCAGGTCCTTAATGATACGCACGATGCCCGAAGACTTCACACCGTCGCCATAGCTCGAAACAGCCATGAAATCGATGTTGGTCGGCAGCTCGATCTTGCGCATCAGGTCGCCCATAAAGACCACAGCGCCGCGCAGGACCGCAATCAGCACCAGATCCTTACCCGCGTAGTCGCGAGTAATCTGCTCGCCTAGGCGAGAGACGATACCGTCGATATCCTCCTGCGTAAACAGAACCTTCTCGATATCCGGATGTTGAGAAGCCATGACAACCCTTTCTTGTGCTTATCGCCCACACACCGCCGTATGGACGCGAACTTCACATTCTAGCAGCGCACGGGGTATATTTTCCAGCCCGTACGCCATCAGCGCGGGAATACCGTCAACGTCGCACAGAATAGCTGGCGTGGGACGCTATTCCGCATCGACCACACGAAGCAGATACGCCACGTGCGTTGCGGCCGTGCATTTAAAACGCTCGTCCGCGCGAACGCCTGCGACCCATACCACGGCACCTCCCGGAGCCGTTCTCACCACAGGAACGCCTGCGCGCTCAGAAACGGGAATACGAGCCTCGTTGAGCAGGTCCGACACCTTCTTACTTCGCCCACTCATGCCCAACGGACACATCACATCCCCCGGCGCGGGACCGTCTACCCACAGACGCGCCAAACGCGCCTCGGCGGGAATCTCCCCGCGCGAGCCGGCGAGCATCCGTTCGCTATCGCGATCGGCAAAGCCCAGCGTCGCGGCATCCACCATAGCGACCACCCCTCCGGCACCCGCAAGTTCGCGAGCACGGCGCACAATATCACACCCCGGCTCCACAGCCATCGGCTCTGCCACCAGGATGCGGCCCGCCCCCAGCGGCAATCGACCGGGAATGGTGACCCAATCGGCAACTAACCCCTCGCGCGCCGCCGGGGCCTTGAATGACAGCATGCCAAACTCCACGCGCGCATCGATTCCCGCCGGCAGCGTGACCGAACCCGAGCCCTCGGCGACACAGGCGAGCACGCGCTCCACATGCCGCATCTCCGGGCGAGCGTCGGGGTCGATACGCTTAATTGCCAGTCGCACCATGCGCCGAGCAATCACCACCTCGGCCGCGGCCAGTCGGCGGGCGTCAAGGACCAGTGCACCCGCCGCCTCCTTACGCAGGCAGCTTCGAAACGCCTGTGCGGAAAGCTGGGAAAGAAAGGCGTCCTCATCGCCTAGGATCTCGCAGGCGGCGCCAATCGTCTTACAGACGCTCGCGTTGCGCTGCGCCACCACCGGCATCACCCGATGGCGCACGTAGTTACGCAAGTACGACACGTCCTCGTTACTCTCGTCCTCTCGCCAAGGCTGGCCATGCACCTGCAGATAGCCCACGAGCTCATCATGAGTCAGGTCGAGCAAGGGACGCACCACGATATTCCTCCGGCGAGGAATGCTCGATAGACCAGCGGGCCCCGAACCCTTAATCGCGTTCATCAAAAACGTTTCCGCGCGATCCGAAGACGTGTGCGCGGTGCAGATACGAGCCGCCGTTCGCGGTGCCCCCGTCTGGGCGCAGAGCTCGCGAACATACCTCCGCGCCGCGGCATAGCGCACCTCGCGGGCAGCCGCCTCGATATTGCCCGATTCATCATCAAAATAGGCATGCTCAACACACAGCGGCAAGCCATATTGTGCTCATAGGCCGCGCACAAAGGCCTCGTCGCCATCGGACGCCTCGCCGCGTAGATGATGGTTCACATGCAGCACGTGCAGCCGCTCGCGCGCGATGGGGGCTACACCACGCCCATCCAGAATATCCAACTTTGATGTGCACGCCATAAGGAGCAAAGCCGTCGAGTCCGCACCACCTGATACCATGAGCACCACGGGGGCAGCCGTCTGCCGCGTTGCCAGGGCTTTATCATCAGCCCGCGATGCGGCATGATGTCCGTAATGCTGAGATACCGTTGGCATTTGCTTCCTCCTCTATTCGTTCGCACCCATTGTATCCTTTGGAATCTTATGTCTCGTCTGCACCTTCATATCCTTGGCAGCGGCTCAAAAGGCAACTGCGCGCTCATCGAAGGCCCCCGGGCGCTTATTATTGTTGGCGACGGTTTTTCTCGCCGCGAGACCTTAAAGCTGATCGCGGAACTGGAGCTCTCGGCAGACAACGTCTCGGCTCTTCTCATTACTCATGAGCATAGCGATCACATCAAGGGTCTCGATGTCTGGTGCAAGCACTGGCACGGCCCCCTCTTTGCCAGCAGGGGTACACTTTCGAGCAAAGAAAATCTTTCGCATATGCCTGTCGAGGAATTCGATCCCGGTGACACCCTATCCATTGCCGGCATCCACGTGCAAACCTACTCAACATCACACGATGTCATCAATCCAGTCGGCTATCGATTCGACGCCCTCGATGATTCCATCGGCTTTGCCACCGACACCGGTGAGCTATCGAGCCAAGCCATGAACACCCTCGAAGATTGCCGAGTCCTCGCACTCGAAAGCAATCACGATGTGACCATGCTGCGCGAGGGAGAATATCCCCGCTTTCTTCAGGAGCGCATCCTGTCTGCAAGGGGACACCTCTCCAACGACCAAGCCGCCGAAGCCGCGCGCGAACTTGTTACCGATCGCACCGAACAGCTCATTGCCATGCATATCAGCCAAGACAACAATCGTCCGAGCCTTACCGTCAAAAGCTATGCCAAAGCTCTAGCCGCAACCCTAGATGACGAGCTCGGCAGTTCCGCCACCCTCCTTCAAGGGACGCGGAAGCTCTCAATACGTCCTGCAAGTCAATATCAACCAGCAACCATTCAATAGACTGTCCTAGACAGCAAAAGGGGCCGGGAATCGCTTCCCGGCCCCTTTTGTTATCTCTTAATAGCGCAGAACACCAACGAAGTTAGTCGATGGAAATCTTCGTAACGTTCTTCTTCTCGACGATCTTGGGAACCGTAACGGTCAGGATGCCGTCAGCGTACTTAGCCGAGAGACCCTCGCTCGAAGCATCCTTGAGATACACGCCACGCGTCGCACTGTACGAGCTGAACTCCTTCTGCAGGAAGTTCTTGCCCTCGTTCTCCTCGTCTTCCTCGACATTCACGCTAATGGACAGGCGGCCCTCGTTAAGCTCAACATCGATATCGTCCTTGGCGACGCCGGTCAGATAAGCCTTGACCTCATAGCCATCGCCCTTATCCTCAACGTCAACGGGGAACGCCTTAGAGGCAATCGAGCTGTTCGCTAGGTCGCTCATATCATCAAACAGATCGAACAACGAGCTTGCAGAGGGACGAACGCCAAAAACCGAACGATAAGGAACCATGCTTGCCATGTTTACCACTCCTTTATAGGACTGCCGAGTCATCTTCTAGGTGACTGGGACTTCTTTTGACGCTCTTATATATGCCCACCCGATGCTCATATATACATCGACTATAAAGTTTTTTGAGTCCAGTACTATAAGCATATCTAAGCGTGTATGACTCAGGTTTTAGGAAGGTTAAGGTTCTTTGAACCAGAGCTTAAATAACAAGTATGTTCGCAGCTACAAATAGCGAGGGGCTTACAATGAGCGCGTACACGTTGTTGGTAACGAGCTAAAGGGCATCATGGACGACCAAAACCAGAACAATATGTTTATGCCGACGCAGGGGGAAGATACTTCCACGCAGCCGCCACGGTTCCATCGCCCCCACATCTCGCAAGAGCCCATTAATGATCCGGAGCCCGAGTATGTGACGAGAAATCGATATCAAACGCTCGAGGATGCCCAAACGGGACGTAAACATATGGGCGTCGCCTCGCGAGACCCTGTATATCTGAAAGACGCACCATTATCTAAAAGCAGCGCAGCTAGTGATGAGCCGATGAAAGCATCCGCCGCTCATCAACAAAGAGGTCCTCGACCAAAGCAAACCTTGACGCATTCGGCTCGCTATCTCGAAACGCCAAAACAGGGAAAATCAATCTTCGTTTCATCAAGTAAACGACGCAAGCAGCATCGACTGACAATCCTGCTTTTGATCATTGCAGCCATAGCAGTTGCCCTTGTTATTCGTTTTATTTTCTTTAAATAAAAGCTCAATACCAAAAAGAATTAAATCGTCTGGCGTAAATGAGTCATTTATACCCGTAAACGCAAAAAAGGGGGAGGCCGCGAGGCCTCCCCCTTCTCAGTTCAAGCGT
>CAUBWQ010000132.1 GCA_958439775.1 uncultured Collinsella sp.
ATGGTGTGACCAACCATCTGAGGGAAGATGGTGGACGCGCGGGACCAGGTCTTCACGACGTCCTTCTTGCCAGCCTCGTTCATCGCGGTGATACGCGAGAGAAGGCGAGTCTCCACGAACGGGCCCTTTTTGAGACTTCTGCTCATAAGTGCTTTCTCCTAAAACTCGGTATCCGAAATTACTTCTTACGGCGACGAATGATGTGCTGGTTCGAGACCTTCTTCTTCTTGCGCGTACGAAGGCCCTTCGTCGGCTTACCCCAGGGGGTAACAGAGGGACGACCAGAGGTGTGGTTCTTGCCCTCGCCACCGCCGTGCGGGTGGTCGACAGGGTTCATGACGGTACCGCGGACGGTCGGGCGCACGTTCATGTGACGCTTACGGCCGGCCTTGCCGATGACGATGTTGGCGTGATCGGCGTTGCCGACCTCACCGACGGTGGCGCGGCAGGTAACGAGGATGCGGCGCATCTCGGAGGAAGGCATACGGACGATAGCGTACTTGCCCTCCTTACCCATCAACTGGCAGGAGTTACCGGCGGAACGGGCGATTGCGGCGCCCTTGCCCGGCTGGAACTCGACGGCGTGGATGAGCGTACCGACGGGGATGTCGGCGAGGGGCAGAGCGTTGCCCGGCTTGATGTCGGCGTCAGAACCGGACATGATGGTCTGACCGACCTCGAGGCCCTTGGGGGCCAGGATGTAGCGCTTCTCACCGTCAGCGTAGTGCAGCAGAGCGATGCGAGCGGAACGGTTCGGATCGTACTCGATCGTGGCAACCTTGGCGGGCACGCCGTCCTTGTTGCGCTTGAAGTCGATCACGCGGTAACGACGCTTCACGCCGCCGCCCTGATGGCGGGTGGTGATGCGGCCGTTGTTGTTACGACCGGCCTTCTTGGGCAGGGGCTCGAGAAGAGACTTCTCGGGCTTGGTGCAGGTGATCTCGGAGAAGTCGGAGATCGTCTGCCAACGCCTACCAGCGGAGGTCGGCTTAAGGTGCTTTACAGCCATTACAATCCCTTTCAATAGGAATCCGTTAGCCATCGCAGACAGGGATTCGAGGTTCTGCCTCGGGTGCGATGACACCGGACGTATACACGGTTCCGGGCGTGTCCATTTTATACGCCCAAAACCTTGAGCTCCCGCCTCCCCTATTTGGGAGGCATGAGCTCACTCAACAGCAGCGAGTCTTAGGCCTGGTTGCCAAAGACCTCGATGGTGTCGCCCTCGGCCAGCGTGACGATGGCCTTCTTCCAAGAACGGGTCTTGCCGGCGACATAGCGCACGCGCTTGGTCTTGGGCTTGACCGTCAGGGTGTTCACGCGAACGACCTTGACGCCGAAGATCTCCTCGACAGCGTCCTTGATCTGATACTTGTTAGCATCCTTGGCGACCTCGAACGTGTACTTGTTCAGCTCCATGCCGGAGAAGGAACGCTCGGACACGATCGGACGGATGATGATCTCGTGGGCGGTCATTTATGCAAGCACCTCCCCGAAGTGAGCGGCGATGTCGGCGGGCATCAGCACGGCGTTGTTGTTGACGAGATCGTAGGTGTTGGCCTCGTCAGCGGTGATGATGAACGTCTTGGGAATGTTGCGGAACGACAGGTAGGCGTTGACGTCCTCATCGCGAACGATGATGGTCAGACGCTTGCCCTCAAGGCCGAGAGCCTTGAGCATGGCGACGGCAGCCTTGGTGGAAGGCTTCTCGAAGCCGTAGTCGTCGACGAGCACGAGCTCGCCATCGGCCAGCTTGGCGGACAGCGCGGAGCGCATAGCCAGCTTGACCTCCTTGTTGTTCATACGCTTAGCGTAGGAACGGGGCTTGGGGGCGAAGACAACGCCACCGTGACGCCACTGGGCAGCACGGATGGAACCCTGGCGGGCACGGCCGGTGCCCGTCTGACGCCCAGGCTTCTTGCCGCCACCGGAAACCTCAGAGCGACCCTTAGCGGACTGGGTGCCCTGACGCCAAGAGGCCATCTGGCACTTGACGATGTGGTGCATAACGTGGATGTTCGGCTCGATGCCGTACACCTCAGCGGCGAGCTCGGCCTCGGCGACCTTCTTGCCCTCGCTGTTCTTTACTTCAAACTTTGCCATTTAAGTGTTCTCCTTGGTATGACGCTGGGCTAAATGGGCTGGGCCCTTAGGCCATACGGATGGCGACGAGACCATTCTTGGCACCCGGGACAGCGCCCTTGACCAAGATAAGGTTCTGCTCGGCATCGATGCGGACAACGGAAAGGTTCTTGACGGTAACGCGCTCGTTACCCATGTGACCGGCCATCTTGACGCCCTTGAGGACGCGCGCAGGATAGGCGCACTGACCGATAGAACCGGGGTGACGCTGGAAGTGAGAACCATGCGTCATAGGACCGCGGCGCTGACCCCAGCGCTTGATGCGACCCTGGAAGCCCTTACCCTTGGAGGTACCGATGACGTCGACCTTCTCGACATCAGCGAAATCAGCGACGGTGACGACCTCGCCGACCTTGTGCTCCTCGCCGTTCTCGACGCGGACCTCACGAAGGAAGCGAACAGGCTCGACGCCAGCCTTGGCGAAGTGACCAGCCATGGGCTTGTTCACGTTCTTGGCCTTGATGTCGCCGAAACCGATCTGGACGGCGTCATAGCCGTCGGTTGCCTCAGTCTTAACCTGCCAGACAGCGCAGCGGCCAGCCGGGATGACCGTGACGGGAACGACGTTGGCGTCCTCGTCCCAAACCTGGGTCATGCCAATCTTGCGGCCGAGAATCATGCTGATCAAGATATGATCCCAACTCTCGCGTGGTCTTGGGACAATGCGTACACCACCGAGCGTACGCCCCTAGAGGACCACTACTTACACGACGTGCTCCCCAGCCTTGTATTTCGCCCGGACTACCTGACAACCCTATTAAGCAGGCATTTTGTCCAGCCAGAATACTCCCCTGGTTACACACAGCTGTTTAGTATACACGGCTGCGGGCGTATCCATCGAGATTCATATTTCACTCACATTGTTTACGCAGGTAAAGTGCGTGGCACGTTCCCAGTGTGCGGCGGAGGGGGCGGGCCTGAGACATATTAAGGTTGCTGCTCTACAGTCCTGCTCACGACGGAGAGCACATTAAGTGCTCTCCTGTTCGTGCGGAACTCGCGACAACCTTAATATGTCTCAGGCCCGCCCCCTCCGCCGCACACTGGGAACGCCACGTTGATGTCTGCTTAACTCTGCTCGCTCAGGCTAATGACTTTGTTGAGGGTCCACAATTTGTTGCAAGGTGAACTTGCATTGGGGCGTATCGTCCTCTTCTCGCGCATCGTCAAAACCGAAGATCATGATGGCGCAGTTGGGGAGTTTTGTTGGGAGCTCAAAGCCCTCTGGGGCTGCGGCCTTGATAAATTGGCGGCTGGCGCTGCCGTGGCTTACTGCTAGGAGGGTTTCGATGCCCTCGGAGCCCATGAGATTGGTGAGGGCGCCTACCATGCGTTCTTGCAGTGCGCGGCTTCCTTCTCCTCCGAAGGGGACCAGGTCCTCGCCCGGATCCCAAACGTCGGTGGGCAGGGCGTCGTGGGGGCCTTCTTCGAAGGTGCCGTAGCTGCGCTCGATAATGCCTTCACAGGGCTCGACTGCGGCGTCCGGACCGAGGAGTTCGCATGCGACAAGACTTGCCGTGTCCATGGCTCGGCCTAAGGGTGATGAGACCACTTTGTCGGGGACGACGCTGTGGGCTTTGAGCCATGCGGCCGCTGCCCGTGCCTGCTGACAGCCCAGATCGGTGAGCGGTGAATCACAGCGACCCTGGACGAGCTTTTTGACGTTGAATTCCGTCTGGCCGTGGCGGAGTAGGTATAGGCGCTTCATGCTCTCCTCTTCTGTATAACTTGCTTTGCCGGCACAGCCCTACTCGTGGGTATGCCCTACGTAGTCTTCGTCGATCGTAATCTTGGCAATCGACTTGGGATATTCCGATTCGACCCGTTGTGCCAGCGCGTGCTTTAAGTCTTCGGCACTCATCTGCAGATCCGAGGGACGCACGCAGTCAAAGATCACGTTGGTGTGCGTGGGGCCCGGCACACAGCGCAAATCATGAATCGAAAGGCGGCTATCGATCTCTTGAGCCATAGCGTTGATGCGCAAGCGCATGCTCGCCACCTTTGGATCGTCGGTCACGATGGGGTCGTAGTGAAGTGTGACAATCATGCCGTCTTCGTTCCTAAACGACTGCTCGATGTTATCGAGCGTGTCGTGACTTTCCAGCGGGCTGGCCTCGGCTGCCATCTCGGCGTGAGCGCTTGCGAACTTCCTGCCCGGGCCGTAGTCGTGAA
>CAUBWQ010000133.1 GCA_958439775.1 uncultured Collinsella sp.
AAAGGCCGCGTCTACCCGGGAGTCGGGGGACGCGCCCAGCTGGCTGCGGTCGGCGGAGAACCCGATGGCCTCCAGCACCGTCCCCCGGGACTCCAGGCGCAGCTTCAGGTGCCGCCCCTGGCCCACGGCGCCACGTCAACGCCATCCGCCACGGCCAGGCCGCCGGTGCCTTGAGGTCCCATGAGCCCTTTGTGGCCGGTAAAGCACACAACATCGAGCCCCATGGCCTGCATATCGACAAGCGCCGTACCGGCAGACTGCGAGGCATCGACGATCACGAGCGCACCTGCCGCATGGGCGATGGCAGCCACGCGCGCAATGTCGACTACGTTGCCGGTCACATTGGAGGCGTGTGTCACCACCACGGCACGCGTGCCCGGCGTGACCAACCGCTCGAGCTCGTCGTAGTCGAGCGCGCCGTTCGCGTCGCAACCCGCATGCTCAACGGTCACGCCCCGCTCCGCTGCCAGGCGGTTGAGCGGACGCAGCACGGAGTTATGCTCAAGCACCGTCGTGACCACGCGGTCGCCGGGGCGCACCACGCCACAGATGGCGGTGTTGAGCGCCGCCGTGGAGTTGGGCGTAAAGCACGCATGGTCCGCCCTCGGGCAACCCAAAAGGCGCGCGAGCTTGGCGCGGCAGCCGTGGATGGTACGCGCCGCGTCAAGCGCGCCCGACGTGGCGCCGCGTCCGGCATTGCCGAGCGAGCACATCGCCTGCGTCACGGCATCGATGACCGTTTGTGGCTTGTGCATGGTCGTCGCCGCGTTATCCAGGTAGATCATCGCACGACCTCCCACATATCAATCACGGTATAGCCCTCGGTAGGAACGCCCGCCGCGGTAAGCTCGCTGCGCAGCAGCTCCTCATCGGCAGGCAGTGCCTTCCACGCCAAGCCGCAGCCGGCGGCGACCTCCCCGGGCACGGGAATCGTGCGCCCGGGAAGGCCGCGCTCGATGCACAGGGACTCGCATCCCATGGCGGCCGCCGTGGTGGGAAACGTGATGACAAGCGCCGGGCGCTTCTCCCTCATGGCAACTCCAACCAATACGCTACGGGCGCACGACGCGCACGGCCTGCTCCATCTTCTCCACGATCACGTACATGTTGGTGACCTCGCCCACCGCAAGCTGGTCTTTAATGCCATAGTGGTCAAGGCAGGTACCGCAGGTAAGGATCTCGACGCCCTGCTCGGCCAGGCCCTTGAGGTCGTCGAGCACCGGAGAGCCCTCGACGGTGAGCTTGGCACCGCCGTTGTAGAACAGCATGGTCGCAGGCAGCTCCTCCTGCTGCGTCACGGCAAAGATAAAGGCCTTCATGAGCTTGTGGCCCAGCTCGTCGTCGCCGCGACCCATGCAGTCGGTGTAGACGGAAATGACGAGCTTGCCCTTGCCGGCGCTGGCATCACAGAAGGCAGCGCCATCCTGCTCGGGATCGGCCACGGCAACGGCGCCAGAGGTCGCCACGGTCACGTGCCACTCGGCGTCCGAGATCTTCTCGACCGAGGCCGTGCAGCCCTTCTCCTGCGCCATCTTGGAGATGTTCTTGACGGCGGTCTCGTTATCGACCGCGGTCACCACGGCACCCTCGCCATCAAGCTGTTTGAGCGCCTTAAGCGTCTTGACGACGGGCAGCGGGCAGGCATCGCCCATGGCATTGACTTCAATCTTGGTAGACATAGCAAATTCCTTTCGAAAGAGCCGTTCTAGAGAACGGTAAACAGTTACATAAACGTGCGGGCTAGCGAACAACGCGGACGGCAGGACCGCCCGGCTCCGCCTCGCACACGCGCCCGACAACGGCCGCGATGCGCCCCTCGGCATGCAGGCGACGCGCAAGCCCATCCACATCGGCAGCAGGCGCCGCGATGAGCAAACCGCCCGAGGTCTGCGGATCGTACAGCGCATCCAACATGCCCGGCCCCAGGTCATCGTCGGCCGCCACGCGCGGGCCAAAGAAGTCCTGGTTGCGGTAGGCGCCGGCGGGGATAATGCCCAGACGCGCCATGTCGAGCACCTGGTCAAAGAGCGGTACCGCTCCCGACGTAAGCTCGATCTGCACACCCGAGCCCTCGGCCATCTCGCACGCATGCCCGATAAGGCCAAAGCCCGTAATGTCGGTGCAGCCGTGAAGTTCGAGCCCCTCGGCCAGACGAATCGGAGCCTCGTTGAGTGTGCGCATCGAGTCAAACATGGCTGCAGCCTCGTCCTGCTCGATGAGCTCGCCCTTAATGGCCGTGGTGATGATGCCCGAGCCGATCGCCTTGGTCAGCAGCAGGACATCGCCCACGCGCGCGCCGCTGTTGGCGAGCATGCGGTCGAGCGTGACAAAGCCGCTCACGGACAGGCCGTACTTGGGCTCGTCGTCGTTGATGGTGTGGCCGCCCGCGATGGAGCAACCCGCCTCGACGCACTTGTCGGCACCGCCCGCCAGAATCTGACCGGCAACCTCAACGCCCAGGCAGCTGGGGATGCAAAGCAAGTTCATGGCATGGCTCGGCCGCCCGCCCATAGCGTAGATGTCCGACAGCGAGTTGGCCGCGGCAATCTGGCCGAACAGGAACGGGTCGTCGACCATCGGTGGGAAGAAGTCGATGGACTGCACGAGCCCCAGGTTCTCCCCTACGCGGAAGACGCTCGCATCGTCGGAGGTATCAAACCCCACGAGCAAGTTGTCATTATGCACATTGGGCAAATCGCCCAGGACCTGGGCGAGGGCTCCGGGAGCCAACTTAGCGGCTCAACCGCTCGCGGCCGTCATAGACGTGAGCTTAATCTGATCGTCAGCCATACGAACCCCCTTCCAACAAATCAACGACTTTAAGTATACGCCCCAGGCACGCTTCCCAAGAGACCGCCGACGGCTCGAACGTCGAAGGCGGCTCCGCAAGCGCCTGCGCGATAGCAGCTGCCAGTGCGCGCTCAAACAACGGAAGGTCGGCCGCCACGGGCGTGTCGACATCCGTCATACGCGGCGACGCCACCCACGTCACGGGAGCACCGGGAAGCATCGCCTCCATCCAGGGACGAACGCCGGGCAAATCGGTCGCCACAACTTTGCAGCCGCACGCGAGGGCCTCGATCGTCACGAGCGGCAGACCCTCGTAAAACGAAGGCAGCACAAAGACGTCGGAACTGCGATAGGCATGCACGAGCCCATCGCTATCCAGGCGCCCCGCCAGCGTCACCGGCACATTCGAGGCCGCAGCCAAGCGCTCGATACGCGCGTACTCGGCATCGTCCCCGCGGCCGCCAACAAGTACCAAGCCAGATGGGCGGACGTCATCGTCAATCGGCAATGACACGGCTCGGACCAGCGACTCGACGCCCTTTTTAAAGCAAATCTTGCCCACGTACACAAGCGATCCCGGCTGCCTCGCCACGCTTGCGTCGCGGCAGAAGACGCGATGGTCGTAGCCCGTCCCAATCACGTGGATGCGATCGGCATCGACGCCGCACACCAGGCCAATCTGCTCAGCCTGCTCAGCATGGAGCGCAAAGACGGCATCGAGCCGGCGAACCGCACTTACGATGCGATCGCGCTCGAGCGCATGCGAACGCAGCTGGCGCAGGTCGGTCGAATGGCACACGGCAACAACCGGCACGCCCCGGACACACTCGCGCGCCAATGCGGTCACCAGATACAGGTGATGGCAAAGCACCAGATCGGGCCGAAACTCAGCCACCGCCCGATCGATTGCTGCAGCAAATGCCCGCTCAAATGCCTTGAGCATCGAAGGTGTCAGGTCACGATAGCGCGTGGAGGGATAGGGCATGACATCGGACATACCGCAGATGGGAAACGGCAGCTCGGGCGACTCGAACGGTACGGCAAACACGGCAGCACGCCGGTCCAGCTCGCCTTGGGTATCACCCGGTGCCGCGCCGCAAAGCACGGCGGCGCGATGCCCCGTCTCGATCTGCTCGCGCACGAGCGCGGCAAGGTAGGTGCCGCTGCCGGTGCTATCTGGTTTTTGTGCCGAGATATTGAGGATGCGCATGTAGCGGTACACCCCTAGGCCAAGGCGGCGGCGCGGACAGCCGCGCCGATCGCTCCGGCAAAGCGAGCCTGGGGCGAGGTGGTCACCGGCGACCCCAGTAGCTCGCCTAACCGCTCCACCACGAAGGCGTTCTCACACAGGCCACCGGTCAGGTAGTACGGGGCGCCCGCGGCCTGCCCGGCCATGGTCGCCACGCGCGAGACCACGCTGTCGATCACGCCACGCGCAATGTTCTCGCGCGGCTCGCCGCGACCGATCAGGCTGATAACCTCACTTTCGGCAAACACC
>CAUBWQ010000134.1 GCA_958439775.1 uncultured Collinsella sp.
GAGTGACACGGCGGTCGATGGACCGGGTGCGGTGCATCCGGAGGACCTGCAGGATGGTTTTGACACCTCGTGCATCAGTTTCTTCTTGCGTCTGGTCCGCGACATCATGGGCGCCCAGGGGCGGTACGTAAAGTCGCTCAACATCTACGAACAAGAATGGGAGTAGGGGATGTGACTGGTGTCGCCCTACAGCCCTGACTTTGTCTCAATCTGTAACGTTTGGCGGCTGTCTGGGCACGTAACTGTTACAGATCGAGACAAAGGTTGGCGGCTGCCGAAAGATCTTGTTCTGTAACAACTAGAGGCTCAAAGACTGTCTTTCTGTTACAGATCAAGACATTTGTCAGCGGAGGTAACGGTGACGAAGGTCCATTTGTCTGACGTGGTGGTGATGGAAGTGTCTAATACCGTTCTCAAACACAAACATACGACTCGCAACACGTTGGCGCGGAACAGGATGCTCGCGCGGCTCACGGAGACGGCCAAGCAAGGTGCGCTGTTCGCAACGCATGACAATACCGAGCTCATGTGGCTGCGACGCCATGTTGGAACCGACGATATCGCGGAGCCCGAGCCGTACCTGTTCTGTTTTCAGCATGATTGGGATGCATTGACGTCGGCGGAGCGAGCGCTGAGGACTATCAAAGGGCTTGCGGAATTTCATCCCGATTGGGCGTTTTGGGGCTATGACGCGGCGCTTTTGTGGGGTTTGGAGGTGCCGAATGATCTGCTCGGGCCGCGCTTTCTTGTTAAGACGGGTTGTTCGGTGACGTTGAGCAGCGGGTGCAGGTTGTTGCGTCCGCAGATGGCGGGCGCGCTCGAGCGTGTTGATGGCGTGCGGGTGACGTCGTTTTGGCGCACGGTGGAGGATTGCTTACTGCGTGCGCCGTTCTCCTACGGGTTGGCGATTGCCGATTCTGCACTGCGGGCGAAAGGCGTATCACGTTGGGATTTGTGCGAGCGCCTCCGCGCCGATTGCGAGGGCAGGCGAGGGTATCGCAGGGCACAGGTGATTGCGTCGTATGCGGACGGGCTGTCCGAAAACGGCGGCGAGTCTCGGTTCCGAGCGTTCTTTATTGCGTACGGCTTTCCAGTTCCGGAGCTGCAGGTTGAGTTTCGCGACCCGCTCGATCCGAGCTAGGTATTTCGCGTCGACTATTTTTGGCAGCTCGAGGACGGGACGTGTGTCATCGGCGAGCTCGACGGAAAGGGGAAGTACACCCTGCAGAGCGGCGGGGGCCGGGAGTCGGTAGACCCATTCGTGGCAGAGCGTCAGCGGGAATCTCATCTGACAATGCTCGGGCACAAGGTGCTTCGGTTTACGTTTAACGAACTCAAAGACCCGGGGAAGCTGGTCGAGAAAATGAGATTGGCGGGTATTCCTCGGCAGGCTGAATTGGCTGAGGAGTGGAGACGCCAGTGGTATGGGCGCTGAGAGGTTTTGTCTCGATCTGTAACGTTTAGAAGTTGTTTGAGCTCGTAACTGTTACAGATCGAGACATTTCCCTGGTGTCGCTGGGGTGGGACTGCAGCGTATTCCGTCCCCCACATTCCCTCTTCCCTCCGTTAACCGATATGTCTGTGGCAATCGGGCTACACTGGATAATAATGGACAGATGTTCAAGTTTTCTGAGGGGGAGGAGCTCGATATGGCGTCTGCCGATCGTTCCACGTTGTTTATCAATGCGACCGTCCTGGATGGTTCGGAGCATATGGAGCCGCAACCCGATATGGCCGTGACTGTTGAGCGCGGTGTCATCACGTGGATGGGGCCGAGTGCTGTGGCGCAGGCGCCTGCGGGTGCCGAGGTTATCGACCTGGCGGGGGCGTATCTCATGCCCGGTCTCATCAATATGCATGTGCATCTGTGCGGTTCGGGCAAGCCGGTTTCGGCGGGCGATGCGGGTGCGTTGATGAAAAAGCTCGATAATCCCGTGGGGCGCGCCATCGTGCGCCACATTCTTAAGGGCAGCGCCCAACAACAGCTGGCAAGTGGCGTGACCACGGTGCGCGGCGCGGGCGACCCGCTGTTTGCCGATCTTGCCGTGCGCGATGCTATCGATGCCGGCAAGTATCAAGGTCCTCGCCTGGTGGCGCCGGGAACGGGCGTTACGGTGCCGGGCGGCCATGGTGCAGGCTTGTTCGCCCAGGTGGCCAACAGTCCCGCCGAGGCGGCCGAACAGGTGCGCGACCTGTATGCGCGCGGTGCCGACGTCATTAAGCTGTTCGTAACGGGCGGTGTGTTCGACGCGACCGAGGTGGGCGAGCCGGGCGTGCTGCGTATGCCGGTCGAGGTTGCCGCGGCGGCGTGCAAGGCTGCGCACGAGGTGAGTCTGCCGGTTATGGCCCATGTCGAGAGTACCGAGGGCGTGAAGGCCGCGCTTGAGGCCGGCGTTGACACGATTGAGCACGGCGCTCCGTTGACGCCCGAGATTTTGGAGCTGTACCGTGGCGCCGCGGGCACGCAACTCGAGGGGCGTGCGCCCAGTGTTACCTGCACTATCAGCCCGGCGCTGCCGTTTGTATTGCTCGACCCGAAAAAGACCCATTCGACCGATACGCAAAAGAAGAACGGCGATATCGTGTGCTCGGGCATTATCGAGAGCGCCCGTGCCGCACTGGAAGCTGGCGTTAAGGTGGGCCTGGGCACGGACTCGAGCTGCCCGTTCGTGACGCAGTACGACATGTGGCGTGAGGTGGCCTATTTTGCCAAGTATGTCGGCGTGAGCAACGCCTTCGCACTGCATACGGCTACGCAAGTCAACGCCGAGCTGCTGGGGCTGGACGGCGAGACTGGCACGATCGAGTGCGGCAAGGCCGCCGATATCTTGGTGACGCGCGAGAACCCGCTCGTTGACCTGTGCGCTCTGCGTGAGCCGATGCACGTGATGTGTCGCGGCGATCTGGTACGCAAGCTCAAGGTGAAGCGCATTCCCGAGGTTGATAACGAGCTCGACGCGATTATGGCCATGCCGGCCGAGGCGTTGGCCGAGGAGCTCGCCCGCGACGGCGTGGCGTAGATGTGACAAAGGGACAGCTCCGTTGCCGCATACAAAAAGCCGAGGTCTCAACACGAGGCTTCGGCTTTTTTATCGAACAAATACTTAAGATTTGGGACAAACAAACCTGATTAATTTGTCCCGCGTGCGGGCGCTAGGAGCGCGTTTCCATCTTGGCGTGGCACTTGGGGCAGGTGACGCGGATCTTGCCCTTGCCCTTGGGGACGGACAGCATCTGGCCGCAGTTGGGGCACTTGAGGTACGCCGTGGTCTTGCGGCCCTTCCACATCTTCTTGGCCGTTCGCTTGGCGCGCTCAAAGTCTTCCTTGCTGGTACCAGCGGCATGCGAAGCGTTTGCGGCCGCAGTCCCGCCGCCCAAGCTGGCGACGAATTTGCCCAAGCCGGGGACATTGGCGGTCGCAGCGACAAAGGCCTCGTTCTCTTTGCGACGTGCATCGGTATTTTTGGACAGGCCGCGCAGCACGCCAATCACGATGACGGCGATGGCAATCCAGCTGAGCCACTGGATGCGGGCCATCGATCCGATCATTGCGATGACGATGCCGACAAAACCCATCACGATGGTGAGCTCATCGGCGCCATTACGACTCTTCATAAAGTCATTCATGCAAATTGCCTTTCGTTCGATATACTGCACGCCTTTATACCCGATTTAGAGCAAGGGGGACAGGTTAATCTGCACCAATGTGGTGCAAACGTACCTGTCCCCGATACACCAAGATGGCGCAAAGCAGTCTGTCCCCAATGCCCCAATTACTTGGAGAGCTTGTCGACGACGCGTTCGATCTCGGCGAGCTTGGCGGCTTTGAGGTCTTCGTCGCCCGATTCGATTGCCGAAGTCACGCAGCCCTCGATATGCGCCTTGAGCACGTCGGCGTTAATGCGCGCGAGGAGCGCCTGTGTTGCCATGAGCTGCGTGGAGATATCGACGCAATAGCGGTCCTCATCGACCATCCGCAAGATGCCGTCGATCTGGCCGCGTGCCGTCTTGAGCATGCGGGTCACCGATTTATGGTCTGCCATCATGGCGGGTCCTCGTTTCTGGTCGATCTTCCGGATGCCCCCGTCAGTTGCGGTGAAATACGGACCGTTTAAAGGCCTAGGGCGGCACAACAGTCCGTATTTCACCGCAACTTCTGAGGATTGAGTAGGCGGCGTCTACTACGCGGCGGTCACGGATAGGGCGTGGAACTTCTCGCCGGCGCCCTCGACGGCGGCGGCGAGCTGCTCGGCGGTCACG
>CAUBWQ010000135.1 GCA_958439775.1 uncultured Collinsella sp.
GCTTCATGGCGGCGTCGTGGGCGGCGTGCTCGTAGGTGTCGTCGAGGGGCTTGAGCGGCAGCAGGGCTGTGGCCTGCGCATCGCCGCGGCGCTCGAGGGCGTGGGTAATGAGCCAGTCGGCGAGTTCAGGGTTCTTGGGTAGCGCCGGTCCGTGTAGGTACGTGCCGATGACGCCCTTGTAGATGATGCCCTCAAAGCCATCGTCGCCGTTGTTGCCGGTGCCCGCAACGACGGACGTTCCGAGCGGCGTGGCCTCTGTATCGAGCAGGGTGCGGCCGCCGTGGTTCTCGAATCCCACAAAGGGCTCAGGCGCCAGGTCGGTCTTGACGGCGACGTTGCCGATCAGACGGTCGGAGCCGCGCACGGTCTCGGCGGCAATGACGCCCAAGCCCTCGATGCGATCTTCACCCATGTAGTATGAACGGCCGAGCAGCTGGTAGCTACCACAGATGGCAAGCAATGAGCCACCATCTTCAACATAGGCCGCGACCTTGTCTTTTTGAGCGAGCAGCTCGTGCGCCACGGCCAGCTGGTCGCGATCGGAGCCGCCGCCCATCATGACGATATCGGCGTCGGTGAGATCGAGCGCCTCGCCCATGCGGACCTCATCCACGCGAACGGGGATGCCGCGCCAGGCGCAGCGGCGCTCGAGGGCGATGACGTTGCCGCCGTCGCCATAGAGGTTGAGGGCATCGGGATACAGGTAGACGATGCGCAGCGGGCGCGAGAGCTCGACCGGCGCGACGCCGACGGGGACGGCGCTGCCATCGGCGCGTGTTACGGCGCAGGAGGCAACCGAGCTCGCATCGGTACCTTTAAGCTCGTCGAGCTCCTTGACCAGCGGCGGGAAAGCCGTGTAGTTTGCGACGGCGTAGAAAGTGTCGCCGGCGGCTTCATCCCCCACGGCACCAATCGCCTGCTCGACATTCGAGATAATCGTGGCATCGATGCCGGCGTACTTGAGGCGCACCTGCATGTCGTGCGCGCGCGTGCCTCCGGCAAAGGCGACAAGACCCGGCGTGTCGGCGATGCGCTCAAAGTCGACGTCGTAGATCCACGATACATCGTGGCCATCGGCATCGTTGTCGTTCAGGAAAAAGGCGCAGAGCCTGCCACCTGCTGTTTTAATGGACTGGATTTGTCGATCGAAGCCTACGGGATTTTTGGCCAGATTGGCCTCGACGGTACGGCCGGCGATTTCCCAGCGGCCCATGCGTCCGCCGGCGGGGACGTAGGCATCGAGCGTGGGCTGTAGGTGAGCTGCGTCCACGCCCAGCTCGCGCGCCGCAAAGAAGGCGGCGGCAACGTTGTAGACCATATACAGGCCGTTGTAGCGTGTGGCGATGTGCACGGCAGCCGCGTCGGGCGCAGATCCAAAGACCAGGTCAAAGCCGTAGCCGTCGCAGCCGAGCTCCACGCCCGTCACGCGACGGACAAGCGCGGGGCGGGCCCAGCCGCACGAGGGACAATGGTATGCGCCAAGCTGTCCGTACTGCACATAGTCGTACTCCAACGGTGCGTTGCACTGTGAGCAAAAACGCGAGTCGCTAATGCGGTCGGACTCGGTGTTGGTGGCGCCGTCGATGCCAAAGGCGATGCTTGCATTGGGAACGCGCGCGGCGATCGCGGCACACAGCGGATCGTCGGCGTTATAGATGAGCGTCGTTGCCGGCGAAAGCTCCAACGCATGGGCGATGACGTCTTGGGTATGGTCGATCTCGCCGTAGCGATCCAGCTGGTCACGGAACAGGTTGAGCAGCACAAAGTACGTCGGCTTGAGCTTGGGCAGAACGCGCACCGTGTAGAGCTCGTCGCATTCAAAAACGCCCACGCGTTTGCCGCTGCTGGTGTGCTTAAGATCGCTGCGGGCCTCGAGCAGAGCACCCACCACACCAGGCTCCATATTGTTGCCGGCACGGTTGCACACCACGGTAGCACCGCTGGCAGCAACGGCGTCGGCGATGAGGTTGGAGGTGGTGGTCTTGCCATTAGTGCCGGTGATCACCACGCTGCGGTCGACCAGGCTCGCGAGGTCGCTTAGCAGCTCGGGGTCGATCTTCATGGCGATGCGGCCGGGAAGCACGCCGCCCTGGCGCTTAAGGACGGAGCGCAGCCCCCAGCGAGCGATATCGCTCGAGGTGCAGGCGAGAGATGAGCGGAGATTCATGAAGCCGTTCCTAACATAGATGACATGGTCGGGGCGATTGCGTCGCTAAAAGCCGTAGCGGCGCGCAAATTCCTGGGCAAGCTGCGATACATCTTCGCAGGCGTTGGCCCAGGGGGCAAAGTCGGGGGTGTCCGAGATAATGCCGTCGGCTTCCCAAACCGCCTGGTGCGAGAGGTCCCAGGGGTCGCGTGGCTCGGGTCGGCAGGGAAGGTACGGCGTCTGGTACATGGGGTTCAGCAAGAAGAACGCGCCGCCCTCGCAACGGTTAGCGAACTCACGCAGCGCGCGCGTCGCCGGGCGCATCTTGCTTGTTTTGAACAGCAGGATCGTGCGGGCGAGCAGGTACCAAGGAGAGTTTTCGAGTGCGTCTGCCCCCATCTGTTCCTCAAGCTGGTGTGCCAGGGCAAAAAAGCCGTCCTGGTCTTCCAAGCGGGCGAGGGCAAGCAGCACGGTGCCGGCAGCTCGGGTGGGATAGCCGGCTGCCTTAAGGACGCGGCGGGCGTAGTTGGCAGCAGCACGGTAACGAGCGCTCGCCATGCACAGCTGCGAGATGGCCTCGAGCGTGTGGAGCCACCCGATAAGCGCCGGCTCGCTCACGGTAAGGTCTGCTGCGGTGACACCGTCGGCCAAAACATTATTGGCCCAGTAGTGCGGGGCCTCCATATCAAACCCGGGCACGCCCTGTTGCAGGTAGTCGGCGGTGCTCGCCTCGAGCTTCATCAGGTCGCCCAGGCAGGCATCGACGGGCGTGTCCGCCAGGATGATGGCGAGCAGCTGGGCATCGAGGACATGCGCATCGACGCGAACAATCTTGAGCAGCTCATCGCGCATGTCGTCGAACAAGCGGTTGCGCGTCTGCTCAAACTCCTCGTCGCTGCCCATGTCCTCGATGCGGCGAAGCTCGTCGAGCAGGTGACGATGAACGCCGGCATAGGACAGCAGCGCTTGGGCATGCTCGGTCTGCGCATACTTGTGAGGGTTTGCGCTGATGTCGTTATGGACAAGCTCGCGTGCTGCATCGGTGAGTTCGGGGTGCGACGCCAGATAGGTGCGCTCCAGATAGGCGGGGATGTAGACGCTCGGATCCATTAGAGGTCTCCTCCCTTAAACGGCAACCCCTGTTCGGCCGCGCGCAGGATTCGTTCGTCGATTTGGGAGCGCACGATGTCGTTGGTGGCGACCCAGGCGGCAAAGCTGGCGTTATCGGGGGCGCCCAGGCCCTCCTGCAGCACCGGCGTCGCCTCGGACAGGGCAAGGACAAGCTCATCGGTGGAGCCCGGACCTACGTTGACGCGGGCATAGACGCCATCGGGAAACTCGGTTTGGAAGTAGAGTGCTTCGGCCGCGTGCGGGCATGAGCGCACCAGGATGCGCAGGTAGTGTTCGGCGCCCTCGTAATCCAGCTCGCGCCAGGCAGCGCTCATCAGCGCGATGAGCGTCCACGGGTCCAGGTCGCGCTCCGCATCTTTGGGGCGGCGGCGCAGCGGGGTATTCGCGAGATAGGGTACGGAGTGGGCGGAGCGAAAACGCTTGAGCTCCTCGGCAGGGTATTCAAGCTTTGCCATGGCAAGCATCGCAGTATGGCGGACGCCGGCGGGGTCGTTGGGCGCAAAGTCCAGGCTGCGATTCGCGGCATCCAGCGACATGCGGTAGCGGCCGCTAATGAGCGCGCGCGATGCCAAGGCGGCAAGCCAGCGCAGGTAGGGACGGCGGGTCAGGTCGCCTGCGGCCTCACGCTCGTAGGGGTCCTGCGCCGAGGCGATCTTGAGCGCCAGATCGTGCTCCACCTCGTCGCACTTGGACACCAGATACTGTACGTATTCCTCGTTGGATTCGGCGGTGAGGGCGGTCAACATACGCTGGGCATCCCAGTTGGCCGGATCGAGCGCGGCTGCCTCGCGGAGCATGTTCTCGGCTGCGGCCTCTTCTTGCTCTGCCTGGGCGTCGTCGGGGATAAAGGGGATGCGGTAGTCGACAGCCTCGACCACCTTGGCAATGAGATGCCCGGCGCGGTCGCGGTCGTGCACGATGAGCGGCGCGGGGTTACGGGTGAATTGTTCCATCAGACGC
>CAUBWQ010000136.1 GCA_958439775.1 uncultured Collinsella sp.
GCCAGGAGTGTCCCTAACTGCCGGAGGGGGTGTCTGCCGTGGCAGACACCCCCTCCGGATGTGGGAAGTTTGCGCTGCAGGTTACTTGTCGGTGCCCAGCTTGTGCGGCTTGAGAGCGAGCGCATTGACGAGTGCGTCGGTGGCAGACTTGACGGCTGCCGGCTGCGGATCGTTGACGTGATCCTCGGGATGCACGGGCAGGTCCTTCTTGACGGCATCGTGGATCAAGTTGAGGTACTCAGTCACGCCAGTGGTCGATAGGTGCGTGCCATCGCCATCGAACAGGTCGTTGCGGTTGGCGCTGTATCCGTACCAGTCGATAACGCGCACGTTCTTGTAGCGCGTAACGGCGTTAGCGATGGCCTGGTTGGTAGAGCCAACCCACGGCTGCGGACTGCGCGTGTTCACAAACACCACAATACGCTTATCTCCTGCATCGGCCATGATGGCGTCGATTTGGTCGTCGGTTACCAAGCCGTTGGTGCCCAGCGCAAAGACCACGATCTTGCCGGCAAGGTTCTGTTGAAGATAGCCCTCAAATGTCGCACGGCCCGCATCGAACTGGCGGCCCTTTTCGGCATCGATATGGCTGTGCGGGAACACGCCGTCAAAGGAATCAACGGCGCGCAGCGACACGGAGTCACCGATCATCAACAGGTCGTAGGAGCCGTCGGGGAAGCCGTCGTTGTCCTTGTCGGTGTCGTCGGCCGCCTGCTGGTCGGTGGGTGCGGCGTTCTTGGCTTCCTTGTTCAGAACTTCGGCGCCCTCGCCGCTCAGCGCAGACGTCTCGGGCACAAAGATCAGGCCGCCCAGTGCAACGACCAACACGACAGCGCAGGCTGCACAGGCAGGGACGTGCGCGCGCACCCAGTTGGCGGGCGTGGCGGTGCCGTCGCGGAACTCGGATACGGTGCGCCCAAAGGCGCCCTTTCTAAACGGCGTCTCGATAAAGCGATATGAGCATTCGGCCACGGCGACCACCAACAGCACCTGCAAAATGTACTGCCACCACGGTGTATCGTTGATGTTGGCGACCGGGTTCATGAGCAACAGCAGGGGATAGTGCCACAGGTAGATGCTGTACGAGCGCTTGCCAACCCATACGAGCGGCTCGGCGGACAGCGCGCGGGCAACCATTCCCTGGGGCTGCACGCAGGCCGCGATGACCATGAGTGTGAGGATCGAGCACAGCAGCGTGCCTCCGCGATACTGGAACGCGGTGTAGCCGTTGGTGAGCGCGACCATGGCGGCAAGGCCAACCAGACCCACGAGGCCCAACACATCGATGGATGCGGGCGAGGACCAAAAGCGCACGAGGGCGCTCGGCTGTGCCGGGCCGGTCTCGGCTGATTCGTCGGCCTTCTCGCCAGGCTTGCCCTCGGCGTTCTTGCCGTGCTTGGCGGCGCCGGCCAGGCGATTGAGCCCCAAACGACGAGCGAGACGCACCGGCGCCAGGTCGCGATCGGGGATAAAGGCCATCCAGGCACCCAGCAGCAGCGAGAACACGCGGGTGTCGGTGCCGTAGTACACGCGGCTGGGGTCGGCGGCAGGGTTGTAAAGCACCATCATGGCAAGGGCAGATACCGCGGCAAGGCCCAGAACCACGCGGCGCGTGTTGGGCTTGCTCATGTGCATGGATACCATAGCGAGCAGCAGTGGCGGCCAAATCAGGTAGAACTGTTCCTCGATGGCAAGCGACCAAAAGTGCGTGAGCGGCGAGGGGTCGCCCAGAGCATTGAAGTACGAGACGTTTTGGGCAATCTGCCACCAGTTGTTGAAGAACAACAGCGACGGCAGGATGTCGGGGCGCATCTTGGTGAGCATCACGTGGTTAAAGACGGTGCACAGCGCGCAGGTCACCACTACGACGGTCACCACGGCGGGGAACAGGCGGCGGATACGGCGGATCCAGAAGCTCTTGAGGTCGATGCGGCCGGTCTTTGTCACTTCGTTGATGAGCAGACGCGTGATCAGATAGCCCGAAAGCACAAAGAAGATCGTGACGCCGAGCAGGCCGCCCTGTGCCCATGTGAGGTTGAGGTGATAGAGCACCACCGCGACGACGGCAAGCGTGCGCAGGCCGTCGAGGGCGGGGATATAGCGAGATTTGGGGCGCGTGGGCGCCTGTTCTTTTGCAGCGCTGTTGGTGCGGGCACCCTTGTTGGCGGGCGCGCGATGGGGGCCTGCAGCGCGGCACGGTTCGGTGGCTTGTCGGTTAGCGCGCGAACGTTCGTGCGGCGCTTGTTGATCGCTCGCGTGGCGTGAGCTGCGCGAACTCGATCGCGGGAATTGTTCCATAAAACTTCATCCAATAACGAGAATAATCAGCACGCCTTCATTGTAGCCGCCTGCTCCTGTGAATGCTTGCTGCCGGCGCAAGCTCAAGCGCGCGTCCACATCAAAGTGAACTAAAGTTATAGAGGTGCGAGAGCGCATGATTGACGGCCAACAGCGGGTGCAGAGCTCGCGGACGAGGAGGTTTCCATGGCAGATTGCGGCATCGTTGCGGTGTTCGGCAGCATGAACATGGACCTTTCGGTGGCGTGCGAGCGCATGCCGCGTGCGGGCGAGACCGTCGGCGGCAGCGGGTTTATCACTAATGCCGGCGGCAAAGGCGCCAACCAGGCCGTAGCTGCCGTGCGCATGGGCGCGTGCACGCACATGATCGGCGCGGTCGGCTGCGACGCATTTGGCACGTCGCTCGTGGCGGGGCTCCAAGACGCCGGCGTGGACTGTGTCTTTGTAGCGCGTCGCGATGACGTGGAGACGGGAACGGCGACCATCATTCGCTGCGAGGGTGACAACCGCATCGTGCTGTCGCCGGGTGCCAACCATGCGCTCGCGGGCGAGGATGTTGCCCGCGCGCTGAGGCGTCTGGTAGCCGATGAGCTCGACGGAGACGCCAGCGATATTGCCCCGGCTGCCGGAAGCGTCTTTATCGCCCAGGGCGAATGTGACCTTGCGACGACGGCCGAGGCGCTTGTTTGCGCTCACGAGCTCGGGTTCTATACGGTCTTTAATCCGGCGCCTGCCTGCGAGTTGCCTGCGGAGGCCTGGCCTGCGGTCGACCTGGTCTGTCCCAACGAGACTGAGTGCCAGGTGCTGACGGGCATCTTGCCCGCGGATGATGCGAGCTGCGTCGCGGCGCTCAATGCCCTGCTCGCCAAGGGTGCCGGAGCTGCGGTCATCACGTTGGGCGGCGCCGGGTCGGTTACGCTCGGCGATGACGGCGAGCCGCTGCGCATGCCGGCGCTCTCGAGCACGTTGGTCGATACGACGGCCGCGGGCGATACATTTATCGGTGCGCTTGCCGCGGCTCGCCTGGAGGGCCTGCCGCTCTTTGAGTGCATGGCGGCGGGCGCTCGCGCCTCGGCGGTGACGGTGTCGCGCCTGGGCGCTCAGCAATCAATTCCCACGCGTGCGGAAGTCGAGCACAAGTTTGGTTTAGACGGTTTGGATGTAGACGGAGAAGCGGAGTAGAACAATGGCAACCAAGAAGCTGATCCTTGATCTGGATATGGGTGTGGATGATGCGATGGCGCTTGCCTATGCCATCGCGAGCCCCGAGGTGGAGCTCGTCGGCATCACCACGTGCTTTGGCAACGTGCGCGTCGAGCAGTCGGCGCACAACTGCTTGGCGGTGCTCGACCTGTTGGGTCGTCCCGAGGTGCCGGTGTACCTGGGCGCCGATCGTCCCGTGAAGGCGACCGAACCCTACACGCCGCCGGCGTCCACCACGCTTATCCACGGCAAGAACGGCATCGGCGGCGCAAGCGTGCCCGCCTCGCCGTACGAGCCGGTGGGCGCGACGTCGGCCGATGGCAATGCGGCGGTCGATTACCTGATTGATGCCGCGCGTACCTATGGTCCCGACTTGGTCTATGTGGCGACCGGTCCGCTCTCCAACCTGGCGCTCGCCCTTGAGCGCGACGCGGCGGCGATGATGTCTATCGGCCGCGTGGTGGTGATGGGTGGCGCCCTGACCGTGCCCGGCAACGTGAGCGCCGGTGCCGAGGCCAACATGGCGAGCGACCCCGAGGCCGCTGACGCCGTGCTGCGCTTGGGCCGCAAACTCACCATGGTTGGTCTTGACGTGACGCATCGCGTGGTGCTGACGCGCCGCGACATTGCCGGTTGGACGGGCTCGGGCACCATGGCGGGCTGCGCATTTGCGAGTATGGTCGAGCACTACATTGGCTCGTACGAGATGAAC
>CAUBWQ010000137.1 GCA_958439775.1 uncultured Collinsella sp.
CACCCAGCGCTCGACCAGGGCGCCGATGATGAACATACCCAGGATGGAAGCGCCCTCGGTGACCTTGCCCATCAGACCGCCGGAGAGGTCCTTGGCGATAGAGGAGCCGACCTTGTAGCCAAACTCCTGTGTGTACCACAGGAAAGCGTAACGGATGATGTTCCACGCGAAGAAGAACAGCAGCGGACCGACGATGCTGCCGGACATGGCCAGGGAAGCGCCCAGAGCGCCCAGAATCGGGCGAAGGGTGAACCAGAAGACGGGGTCACCGACGCCGGCGAGCGGGCCCATCATACCGACCTTGACGCCCTGGATGGCGACGTCATCGATCGGAGCACCGTTGGCGCGCTCCTCCTCGAGGGCGAGGGTAACGCCAATGACGGGGGCGGAAACATAGGGGTGGGTGTTATAGAACTCCAGGTGGCGCTTAAGCGCGGCAATCTGGTCATCCTTGCTGGTGTAGAGCTTCTTGATCGCAGGGATCATTGCGAAGCACCAGCCGCCGTTCTGCATACGCTCGTAGTTCCACGAGCCCTGAAGGAACTGATGACGGAAGCAAACCTTCTTACGGTCAGCCTTGGTGAGCTGAATCTTGTTCTCTGCCATATGTATCACTCCCCTCCTACTCGTAATCGTTCAGAATGTCGCCGAGCGGGTCGCCGGAGCCACCGCCCGTGCCGCCACCCTGCTTGGCCAGATCCTTAAGGCCAAGGTAGATGAGGGCAAGGGAGATGCCGATGAGGCCAAGGGCGATCAGCGTGAGCTGAGGGATGGCAGCAAGGACAAAGCCGAGGATGAAGAACGGCCAGGTCTCCTTGGTGGCCATCATGTTGATGACCATGGCGTAACCGACGGAAGCGACCATGCCGCCGCCGACGGCCATGCCGCCGGACAGCCAGTCGGGCATAGCGTTAAGCGCGTTGGTAACAGCCTCGGCCGGGATAACGCACAGAAGTACTGCCGGGATGGCGATACGAAGGCCCTGCATGAGGATGGCAGCGTACTGCCAGCGCTCGATGCCGGAGAAGTCGCCCTTCTCGGCGCAACCGTCCATGGCGTGAGCGATAGCGGTAGCAATGGTACGGCAGATCATGGTCAGGAACAGACCAGCGACCGACAGCGGGACGGCGACGGCGATGGCCGCGGTAACGGCCTTGGCCGAATCAGTGGCGCCGCCGTTGAGGGCGAGCACCATGATGATCGAAGAAGCGACCGAGGCCAGAGCGGCGTCAGGCGCGACGGCGGCGCCGACGTTAGCCCAGCCAAGGGCCATCATCTGGAGCGAACCGCCCAGGAGGATGCCCTCCTGAAGGTGACCGGTTACGAGACCGATAAGCGTGCATGCCACGAGCGGCTGATGGAACTGGAACTCATCCAGAATGCCTTCCATACCGGCAAGCAACGCGACAATCGCAACAAGCAGAATAGTGATTGCAGACATGTATCGGACCCTCCTTTACTATGCTTGAGCGGCCAGTTCGGCCTTAGCTTTCTTCAACATGGCGTCGAGATCCTCGGAGGCATCCGAAGGAACCTTGCGGACCTCGAACTTGACGCCCTTGGCCTTGAGGGCCTCGAGGGTCTTAACGTCGTCATCGCCCATAGCGACGGCGTTGGTGACGACGACCTTGCCCTTGGAGTGAGCCATGGAACCGATGTTGACTTCCTTGATGTCGACGCCGGCCTCGATGGCCTTGAGCAGATCCTGCGGGTTCTCGAAGAGCAGCATGGCCTTGGTGTCACCAAAACGCGTGTCCTTGACGACCTCGGCCATCTTCTTGATAGGCACGACGTTGGCATGGACTCCCGGAGGGGCAGCCTGCTCGATCATGGTCTTGCGGAGCTCGTCGTGAGCAACGCCGTCGGAAACCACGATGATGCGGTTGGGGTTGATCTGCTTGGTCCACGTGGTGGCCACCTGACCATGCAGCAGACGGGTGTCGATACGGACGTGGGCAATCTTGATGTGCCCGTCGCCGATGACCGTTCCCGGAGGGATGGCGCCTGCAGGAGCAGCGGCGGCCGCAGCCGGCTTCTTCTCCTCGGGCTCCAGAGACTCGGGCTTGACGCGCACGCCAGCCTTAGCCTCAGTCACGAGATGTTTTGCGATCGCATGTGCAGTGTTCTTTGCGTCAAAGCGCTGCGAATATGCCTCGATGAGCATAGGCAGGTTGACACCGGTGACGATAGCCCAGGAATCGTGGCCCTCGATGAGCCCGCTGATCTGGTTGAACGGCGTGCCGCCCCACAGATCAACGAGGAAGAGCACCTGCTCCTGGTCTTCGAAGGAAGCGATTGCTTCCTCGACCTTAGCACGGAAGTCGTCGGGGCCCATGCTCGGCTCGAGCGAGACCACGGCAACAGACGGCTGATCGCCAAAGACCATCGAGCCCGTCTGCCTGATTCCAGCTGCCAAGTCCCCGTGGCTAGCAAGAACAATACTTACCATCACATAACCTCCTTTTTGTCTACGTATTTCCTACATGACATGAAGGAAGTATACCTGTTTGGTTTGTGGAATTATAGCTAAATTCGTAAAAGGTTGCATTATTTGTTTAAACGTCTAAGTTTGTTACAAATTGATTACGTTGCTGCTTTTCGACTCATTACCCGCCAAAACGTCACTCATCAAGCCATGTACTTTACAGATACAAGCAGCCTGTTCATTAATATCGATTTTAGGCAAGCGCGAATGCGCTTGTACTGCCGCTACTTTGTTCAAACAGGTATGACTTGACTATTTGCGCGACTTATGATCTACGAAACCACTCAAAAAAGTTGCGGTGGAATAGTTCTTGTTTAAGAGCCAGAAGGCTGGATTTAGGAACTATTTCACCGCAACTTATAGGGAATCCTAGACGATGTGGAGGGGGTGGGCGGCATCGACGGCGTCGAGGACGTCGGAAGGGCCGTCGGGGGCAGCGTCTGCCGGTTCCTCGTCGGGGGTCTCGATCTGCTTGATCATGACCTCCTGGCCCTGCAGCAGGTATGTTTCGCCGCTACCGCAATGGGGGCAGGTCTTGCCGTGCTCGACCGTCGCGTAGTCGCGACCGCATGCCGCGCAATGCGTCACGGCCTCGACGGGCTCCACAATAAGCTCCGCGCCCTGCGCGATGGGCTTTTTATCTGCCGCCCAGCGCCAAGCGTCGAGCAGCAAGTCGGGAACGACGCCCGAGACCTCGCCCAGCAGCAGCGTGACGCTCGAAACGCGACGCACGCCATTGGCGCGCGCCACGTTCTCGACATCGCGAATGATGTGGTAAACGATTCCGAGCTCGTGCACTTTTAATTCCTTCCGCCGTTCTAACGAACGGCGGTCGGCTTGACGCTGCGCGAGCCCCAGACGGGCGATCTGCCTTTCAATCGTCGGGCATGGGCAAAAGCCCTATGCCCTCCTCTTTCAAGGCACCTCGCCACGCCTGGGACCCGCTCGCTGTCCAACCGTTCTCTGCGCCGTTCGCTTACTTGTTAGGTTCTTTTACTTCTTCCCGAATTTGATTTTGATGGCGCGCTTGAGCGCGTACTTACCCAGGCTTGGGAGCTTTTGCTCGTATTTGACCATCGTGGAGCACTCGGGGCGATCGCGATCCAGGCGGATGGCATCGAACGCGCACTTGGTGGTGCACAGGCCGCAGCCGATGCACTTGTTGGGATCGACGATCGAGGCACCGCAGCCCAGGCAGCGGGCGGTCTCGGCGCGCACCTGCTCCTCGGTAAAGGTCTCGACGTACTCGCTAAAGGGTGCAGCCTTCTCGCGGTCGCGGTCGACATGCGCCACCTCGCGGCTCGCGTTGTCATAGCTCTCAATCACGACATCGTCGCGGTCGAGCGCGGTGTAGCGGCGCTGGTTGCGGCCGATGGTGAGCGTGGAGCCCGGCTGCACAAAGCGATGGATGGACACGGCGGCCTCGTGACCGGCGGCGATGGCGTCGATGGCAAAGCTCGGACCGGTGTAGACGTCGCCGCCCACAAAGATGTCGGGCTCAGCGGTCTGATAGGTCTGGGGGTCGGCAAGAGCACCCTGGCCGCGGCCGAGCTCCACCTTGGAGCCAGCCAGCAGGTCGCCCCACACAATGGACTGGCCAATCGACATGACCACGCGGTCGGCATCGACGCGGCGCAGATCGTTCTCGTCGTACTCGGGCGCAAACCGGCCCTCGTCGTCAAAGACACGCGTGCAGCGCTTGAAGGTGATACCGCACACACGA
>CAUBWQ010000138.1 GCA_958439775.1 uncultured Collinsella sp.
CGGATTTGCGAAGCAAATACGCGGATTCTCCGCGCAATGCCCCAGCCCAATATAGATGCGATGCCGATCGGGCGTCTTGCCCCGGCCTCGCCCCATCAACGGATCCACCGTACCGCGGAGAATCGAACTCTGTGCAGGGCGCGGGCGTTAAGCAAACGCTACGGCAACGCAGGGTGGGACGCGCTTTCCCAATGGCGGCCCAGGCGGAAAGCACGTCCCGGAATCCGCATTCAGACTGGGCCGTAGTTTCCGGATGGCACATCAAGCGGAAACTGCATCCCGGAATCCTCATTCGGAATGGGATTCATCTTCCTGATGACGGGCTCAGCGGAAAATACGACCCGGAATTTGCTCTGAGACCGGGACGCGCTTTCCCGTCGACTGCCCCGACCCCTTAACTCCAAAACCTATGCGCCCTCCATTCCAAAACTGGGTAGAAGAAAGCCAAAACGCAATCGCAGGAGGTCAATATGACTGCAGAAGATAAGGCAAAGAACGCCGGCAAGGTCGCGCTCGTTTTGGAGGGCGGAAGTTTTCGCGGGCAGTTTACCGCGGGCGTGCTCGACGTCCTCATGGAGGCTGGCGTCGAGATTCCGGCTGTCTACGGTGTATCGGCCGGTGCTCTCAACGGCGTGAACTACAAGTCGCACCAGATCGGCCGTGCCAACCGCATCAACCTGGCTTTCTGCAACGACAGCCGCTTCATGGGCGCCGCATCGTTTGCGTCCACGGGCTCCATTGTGGGTTACGACTTTATCTTCAATGATGTCCAGGACCGCCTGGATCCCTTTGACAACGAGACGTTCGATGCAAGCCCCATCGAGATGTACGCCGTTGCGACGGACATGCTGTTTGGAACCGCTGCCTACCTGCCGGTCAAAAGCGCCGTACTTGACCTCGACGCCGTGCGCGCGTCGACGTCGCTGCCGCTGGTGACGCCGCCGGTCGAGATCGATGGGCACAAATACGTCGACGGCGGCGTAGCCGATTCGGTCCCTATCGAGCACGTGCTGGAGGAGGCGGGCTTCGATCGCGCGGTTGTCATTGTCACGCAGGACCGTTCGTACGAGAAAAAGCCCTACGAGTTTATGCCCGCCGCACGCGCCCGCTATGCCGACTACCCCTACCTGCTCGAGGCTATCGAGACGCGCCACGACCGCTATAACATCCAGCGCATGCACCTGTGGAAGTATGAGCGCGAGGGCCGCGCGCTGGTCGTTGCTCCGCAAAAGCCGGTCGAGGTCGGCCACGTTGAGCACGATCCGGCAAAGCTCCTCGACTTGTATATTCAGGGTCGCCAGGAGGCAAAGCGCCTACTGAGTGATATCGAGGCATTTGTCGAGCGCTAGCGTCGCGACGTCATGACCCATGGACGACATGTGCAGAAACTCTGGTCGGAGCCAAAATACCTGTTGACTCGGGCGGCGAGCGGGGTAATATGGACGGGTTACTTGCAGAGCCCCGTGAATCTCTGTAACAACACGTACTGTACATGGAGGAGTCTAAGTGATTTCGAAATCGACTCACTACGCCAAGCAGGGCGAGGTCCAGCGCAACTGGGTTCTCGTCGACGCCGATGGTGCTGTCCTGGGCCGTCTTGCCACCCAGATCGCAATGATCCTGCGCGGTAAGAACAAGCCCCAGTTCACGCCCAACAGCGACTGCGGCGACTTCGTTGTCGTCATCAACGCCGATAAGGTCCAGCTTACCGGTAACAAGGCCGACACGAAGACCTATTATCGCCACAGCGGCTACAACGGCGGCCTCAAGGCTGAGAGCTTCCGCCAGGCTATGGAGAAGCACCCGGAGAAGGTCATTGAGCGCGCCGTTCGCGGCATGCTGCCCAAGACCACCCTCGGCCGTGCCCAGATGACCAAGCTTAAGGTCTACGCTGGTGCCGAGCATCCGCACGCTGCCCAGAACCCCACGAAGATTGAGCTGGAGGCTTAAAGATGGCTGAGAACACCGTTGTCTACCAGGGTACCGGCCGTCGTAAGAACGCCGTCGCCCGCGTCCGTCTCGTCCCCGGCACCGGCAAGGTGACCATCAACAAGCGTGACGCCGAGCAGTATTTCGGCCGTCATCAGCTCGTTGAGAACGCCCTTGCTCCCTTCAAGGTGACCGACACCGCCGGTCAGTTCGACGTTATCGCTCTGTGCGATGGCGGCGGCATCTCCGGTCAGTCCGGCGCTCTGCGCCTGGGCATCGCTCGCGCTCTTCTGAACGCTGGCGATTACCGTGCTGACCTCAAGAAGGCCGGTTTCCTCACCCGCGATGCTCGCGTGGTCGAGCGCAAGAAGTACGGCCTCAAGAAGGCCCGCCGCGCTCCCCAGTTCTCCAAGCGCTAAGGTTTTATCTCCTTACGAGATACAATGTACAAGCGGGGCCTGCCGATTGCTCGGCGGGTCCCGCTTTTCTTTTTCGACTAGGGTGGGCGACTGCGTTTTGCCCACTTGGGAAGGAGCGATCCTATGCCCCAGAACATCTTCGGTACCGACGGCGTCCGTGGCGTCGCCAACGCCGATCTTTCGTGCGACCTCGCGTTTCGTCTGGGTCGCGCGGCGACCAAGTTTCTTGGTCCGGATATTTGCATCGGCCGCGACACGCGTCTTTCGGGCACCATGCTCGAGAGTGCTCTGACCGCCGGCATTATGGCCGAGGGCGGCCGCCCGCACTGCTGCGGCGTTATCCCTACGCCGGCCGTGGCGCTGCTCACCGTCCAAAACGAGCTCGATGGCGGCATCGTCATTTCTGCTTCGCATAATCCGCCGGAGTTCAACGGCATCAAGTTCTTTAGCCGCAAGGGCATGAAGCTTCCCGACGCGGTTGAGGAAGAGATCAGCGCCTGGGTCATGTCCGAGGAGGCCATGGCTGCCGACACGCTGCCGACCGGCGCCGGTGTGGGTCACATCATCAAGATGAAGGACGCCCGCAAGGCATATGTCGATCATGCCATCAGCACGCTCGACGGCCTTAAGCTCGACGGCCTGGTTGTTGCCGTCGACTGTGGCCACGGCGCTTCGTGTCAGACCACGCCTGCCGCGCTGCAGCGCCTGGGCGCCACGGTCCACGCCATCAACACGGATTACTGCGGCACCGACATTAACGTTGAGTGTGGCTCCACGCACCTTGAGCCCCTGCGCGAGCTCGTGCTGCGCACCCACGCCGATATCGGCCTTGCCCACGACGGCGACGCCGATCGCGTGCTGTTCGTGGACAGCGAGGGCAACGAGATTGATGGCGACTACATCCTGGCTATCTGCGGCTCCGACCTTGCTGCTCGCGGCAAGCTCGCCAACTCCGAGATCGTCTCGACCGTCATGTGCAACCTGGGCTTCTCCATCGCAATGAAGGAGCAGGGCTTTGAGATGGTCCAGACCGCCGTGGGCGACCGCTATGTTCTTGAGCGCATGCTCGAGGACGGTGCTGTTATCGGTGGCGAGCAGTCCGGCCACATCATCTTCCTGGAGCACAACACCACCGGCGACGGTCTGGTGACGGCTCTGCAGCTGCTGGCCGTGCTCAAGCGCACCGGCCGCACCCTTACCGACCTTGCCGGCATCATGAAGAAGTACCCGCAGGTGCTCGTCAACGTGCATTCGGACAACAAGGCCGGCCTGGACGATTGCCAGCCCATTTGGGACGCCGTCGCTGCCGCCGAGAAGGAGCTTAACGGTCGCGGCCGCATCTTGGTGCGCCCGAGCGGTACCGAGCCGCTGGTTCGCGTTATGGCCGAGGCGGAGACGCATGAGCTGACCCAGCGCGTTGTTGACGATATCGTCGAGGTTGTCAAGCGCGAACTTCCCTAATGGCCAAAAACGGGTGCCAAGTGGTAAACTGATAAGGTTATTTTGATTGATTGGTATGTCCGAGGGGGAGCATGTTCACTAAAGTCCTAAGGTCTTTTGGTATGCGTGGTCGAGTCCTTACGCTGGATGCTCCCATCTCGGGCGATGTCATTCCGTTGTCCGAGGTCAATGACCAGACGTTTGCCACCGGCCTTTTGGGCCAGGGCGTGGCGATTCAGCCTACCGGCACGCGTGTGATTGCGCCGGCAGACGCCAAGGTCGAGGCCATTTTTCCCACGGGACACGCCGTTGCGCTCAACACGGCCCACCCCCCCCCCCTCCCCATCCACGTTGGTTTGGACACT
>CAUBWQ010000139.1 GCA_958439775.1 uncultured Collinsella sp.
TGTGCTGCGAGAGCAGGACGGCGAGGGACAGGCCGACGTAGCCGGTACCGGCGACGGCAATCTTCATTTTCTTCTCCGATTCGAATCGGGTATTAAAGTTAGGCATTAGTACGCATCGCTTCCGTTGAAGACCTCCAGAACCGTGAGGAGGACGATCTTTAGGTCCATGACGATTCCGCGTTTTGCTATGTACTCGAGATCACGGCGGACCATGCCGTCGAACCCGGTGGAGTTGCGCTCCGTAACCTGCCAGAGCCCCGTAATACCTGGCTTCACCGCCAGCCTCTGCAGGTCGTACTCGGTGTACTGCGCCACCTCATTCGGCAGCGGTGGCCTTGGACCGACCACGGACATCTGGCCCAGGAACACGTTGAGGAACTGCGGGAACTCGTCGATGGAGTGCTTGCGGATGAACTTGCCGATCCTGGTGACGCGCGGGTCCTCTTTCATCTTGAACATGGCGCCGGCGATCTCGTTCTGCTCCTTGAGATCTGCCAGGCGCTCGTCGGCGTCCTTGTACATGGAGCGGAACTTCCACATGCGGAAGGTGGACAGGCTGCCGTCGCGGTGGGTCTGGCCCACGCGGATCTGGCTGTAGAACGGGTTGCCCTCGCTCTCCAGGCGGATGGCCGCGGCGAGTACAAGGCTGGGTACGGCGATGACGGCCAGCACGGCACCGCTGAACGCGATGTCGAAGGTGCGCTTGACGGTGCGGTAGACAAGGCGCGAGCGATCCCAGTCCATGATGGATTGCATGGCCTTGTAGCGGCCGACGCCCTCACGCCGGTCCATCGCCTGAGCAATCAGCGCCGCCCCCACGGGCGCATTGCTCTCTGTTACTTCTTTAGCAGTCACAGTCAAACTTACGTCCCCGTTCCCCAGAGATCCCCTGATCGGTAAATTCAAAAATGCGAACGAATAGCTGGTGCGACGTCTCCCTTACGTTTTGCTAGGAACGTCGAGCGGTAGCAGCTCCCTAAATGCGGAGTCACCTTCGCCCACGTCTACCAGGCACCAGCGTTTATGGCGGTCGATCTTTTTAACGCGGGTCTCTTGCCCCACCAAGGGACCCTGCTCTATGTGCAACACGCCGTCTTCTATGCGCGCTACGCTGTTGCGCACAACACCGTCGTCGTCCAACACGCTGCGGTACCAGTCCTGTGCATCGTCCGGCATGGGCATGTACGCCCGCTCCCTACTGCCGGCGATGCGACAGCCAAAGCTCAACTGGGCCAAAGCCCTATCGAGCGCGGCGGCATCGTGCGTAGCGACGAAGAAATATTCCTTGTACATGGGTTTGGTTTGGAGCGACCAGGCGCCGTCCCGCTTAAACCAGAACTCCTTTTGCATCACAAAAGCGTCCTGCATCAACTCGTGCGGGATAATGCAGCGGACCTTTTCGCAGGTCTCGCGCTCTTTTCCATTGGGGGTGTGGACCAGATACCAGCGGACGCGGCCGTGCTGGCTGTTGGTGGTAGCGCCGTTAAAAGCGCCCGGCAGCTGCTCTTGGCGCCGCGCCGTCTGTTCCATGTTCTCGCCCCCTCTTTTGGCTTTGCGATGCACGCAAATGCAGGGGCGTTTAGAACAGGCTTCTCGCTCGCAGCTAGGCGCAGTCGCAAAAGTACAGGTTTTTGTAGAGGGGTATGGAGATGCACCTACTGGCAGTATATTTGCGTAATCTGGGAAAACGCTGATTAATTGCTCGTATAATGTCATCTGTCGAAAGATACAAAAACCTGTACCTTTTTGTGCAACAAAAAAAGCCGCTCAACCAGCGGCTTTTCTTATTTGGGCATGAAAAAAGGCGACCGCCCTTTGTGGACGGTCGCCTTTGTTAATTGTTGTGAAGTTTGCCTTAGGCGCGAGTCTTGATCTCCTCGGTCACCTTGGCAACAAACTTGTCAACGCTCATCTGAACGGTCTCGTTGGAGCGATCGCGGACGGAGATGTTGCCGGCCTCGACCTCCTTCTCGCCCAGGATGAGCATGTAGGGCACGCGGTCGATGCTGCGGGCCTCGCGAATCTTGTAGCCAATCTTCTCGTCGCGGTCGTCGCAGACCACGCGAATGCCGGCTTCCTCCAGCTTGGCGCACACCTCGTGGGCGTAGTCGCGGCTCTTCTCGGAGACAGGAAGCGCCTTGACCTGCACGGGAGCCAGCCAGGTGGGGAACTTGCCCGCAAAGTGCTCGATCAGAATACCGATGAAGCGCTCGATGGAGCCAAAGCACACGCGGTGAAGCATGATGGGGCGCTTCTTGGTGCCGTCGGCGTCCACGTACTCCAGGTCAAAGTTGAGCGGCATCTGGAAGTCGAGCTGGACGGTACCGCACTGCCAGGTACGGCCGAGCGAGTCCTCCAGGTGGAAGTCGATCTTGGGGCCGTAGAAGGCGCCGTCGCCCTCGTTGACCTCGTAGTCCATGTGCAGCTGCTCCAGAGCGGTGCGCAGGCCCTCCTCGGCGCGCGCCCAGTCCTCGTCCGAACCCATGGAGTCCTCGGGGCGGGTGGAAAGCTCAACGTGGTACTTAAAGCCAAACTTCTGGTACACGGAGTCGATGAGGTTGACCACGCCCACGATCTCGTCGGTCAGCTGGTCGGGACGCACAAACAGGTGGGCGTCGTCCTGGTTAAAGCAGCGCACGCGAAACAGGCCGTGCAGGGCGCCGCGCAGCTCGTGGCGGTGCACCAGGCCAATCTCGCCGGCGCGGATGGGCAGCTCGCGGTAGGAGTGCGGCTTGGAGGCGTACACCAGCACGCCGCCGGGGCAGTTCATGGGCTTAATGCAGTACTCTTCGTCGTCGATGACGGTGGAGTACATGTTGTCCTTGTAGTGATCCCAGTGGCCCGAGGTCTTCCATAGCTGCTTGTTCATGATGAGCGGCGTGGAGATCTCCACGTAGCCGGCCTTGTGGTGGATCTCGCGCCAGTAGTCCAGCAGCGTGTTCTTAAGGATCATGCCGTTGGGCAGGAAGAACGGAAAGCCAGGGGCCTCGTCGCGCATCATAAAGAGGTCCATCTCGCGGCCGATCTTGCGGTGGTCGCGCTTCTTGGCCTCCTCCAGCATGTGCATGTGCTCGTCGAGCTCTTCCTTGGTGGCAAAGGCGACACCGTTGATGCGGGTGAGCATCTTGTTGTCCTTGTCGCCCTTCCAGTAGGCGCCCGAGACGCCGGTGAGCTTAAAGGCCTTGAGGGCCTTGGTGTAGCAGATGTGAGGACCGACACACATGTCGATGTAGTCGCCCTGCTGGTAGAAGGTGATGCGGGCGTCGTCGTCCAGGTCGCCGATGTGCTCGACCTTATACTTCTCGCCGCGCTCCTCCATAAGGGCGATGGCCTCGGCGCGGGGCTTCTCGTACACGGTGAACTTGAGGTTCTCCTTGACGATCTTCTTCATCTCGGCCTCGATCGCGGGGAAGTCGTCCTCGCTGATCTTGACGCCCTCGGGCAGGTCGACGTCGTAGTAGAAGCCGTTGTCGGTCGCGGGGCCGTAGGCAAAGTCGGCCTCGGGGTACAGGCGCTTGATGGCCTGCGCCATGATGTGCGCGGCGGAGTGGCGGATGACGTGTGTGACCTCGTCCTGCGGGAGCTCGGCCACCGAACCGTCATTGTAGAGTGCCTTCATGGGTATGTTTTCTCCTCTCGGATGCCTGATGCAAGTGCGTGCGATGCGCTCGGCGTTTTTGACTTGCATCATTATAGGCAGGTTGCCTTGGTATACAAGCGCCCGCCACACCTTAATGGCACGGCGGGCGATTTTCTACGCATGCTTCATCGTGTGGGGCGGGTGGCGCGTGTGGCTTGCGCGGGACGCGGTGCCCGTGGCTTGCGGCCGGCCCGGCGATGGATGCGTTACTGGATGCGAGTTCGGCAGTAGGGGCAGACCTTCCAGTGCGCATCGAGCGGGCGATGGCAGCTGGGGCAGACGTTGCGAACCTGGGTATCGCACACCGGGCAGACGACGAAGTCCTTCTCGATGGGCGCGCCGCACTGCGGGCAGGTGCCGTACTGGGCAAGCTGGCGCTCGCGCAGGGCCATGTCCAACTCCTGCTCCTCGCGGTCGGACGCGTAGGAGTGCGGGCGAAGGACCAGGTAGGCAATGAGGCCTACAAACGGGATG
>CAUBWQ010000140.1 GCA_958439775.1 uncultured Collinsella sp.
GATCACGTTCTTGAGGCGCTCCTCAAACTCGCCGCGATACTTGGCGCCCGCCACGAGGCCCGGCAGGTCGAGCGTCCAGATATTCTGGTTCATGAGGTTCTCGGGCACGTTGCCGGCTGCAATCTGCTGAGCCAGGCCCTCGACGATGGCCGTCTTGCCGACGCCGGGCTCGCCCAGAATGAGCGGGTTGTTCTTGGTGCGGCGCGAAAGAATTTCCATCATACGCTGGACTTCCTTTTCGCGACCAATTACAGGGTCGAGCTCGCCGTCGCGCGCCTTCTGCGTGAGGTTAGTCGCGAACTGCTTAAGCGTATCGGTGCCACTCCCCTTTTGCTGAGAGGCATCCGAGCCGCTAAAGAACGGCAGGCCCGCACCGGGACGACCAGCACCGGCGCCGGCGAGCGGACGCTTCTTGTCCTGGTCCTTGGCGGTGAGTTTCTCGATAGCCTTTTTGATAGAGGCGGACGACACACCCAGGCGCATGAGGATGTCCATGGCCATGCCGTTGCCCTCTTCGACGATGCCGATCAGCAAGTGCTCGGTCGACACGTAGGTCTGGTTATTCTCACGCGCCACGCGGAATGAACGCTCCATAACGCTAATGACGAGCGGCGTAAAGGCGAGCTTGGCCGCCTCGGTCTCCTCGCTGGGCTCGGGAACCGTGGTCTGGACCTCTTTGAGAGTATCCATGATGTCATCGTAGGAGATGTCGAGCGAACGCAGTGCCTCGGCGGCAATGCCCTCGTCCTCCTTGGCAAGCGCGAGCAGCAGGTGCTCGGTGCCCACCTTATTTGAATGAAGATCAAGCGCCTCTTGCTTGGCCATGGACATGACCTTACGCGCGCGATCGGTAAATCTATCTAACATGCTCGTTTCCTTACATGAGTTCATCGAAATCAAAACGCCCGCCCGTCGGCGGCGCTTTTGTCTCTTTACCCACAGGTTGTCTATGTTAACAGCTGGAGGAATATCTATAAACCCGGCTCACATGAATGCAGGTTATGACCGCATCGCGGGACTCACCGCGCGATGCGCGACAGGCGCCCCGCAAGAGAAACCCTAGGCGTCTTTCACCACGTCGGGACTCGTCGCACGCGATGCGCGATAGGCATCGGCCTCCTTGGAGACGCGTCCGAGCAGCTCGGATGTATCGACGCCCTCGACTTGCGCGACCGTTTCCACCGTCTGCATGGCGACCGCCCTCAGGTACGCGCGCGCGCTGTCCCCCAGCTGCTCGAGGTCTATCTCCTCGCCGCCCTCCCGGACAAAGCCGACCGCCATCACAAAGCCCATGATGCCCGAGACCAGAAAGCCCACCGCAAAGCTCGAATCTGCCTTGAGCTCTTCTCCGTCGGGGTGGACGATCTCTCTCACGCGGTCGATGATGATCGTATGGATGCCCTGCACGACCTGCTCGGCGGCACCCGCCCTCATGGTGATGACGATGCGCCGCAGCAGGCAGCGGACGTCGCGCCGGTCGAACGCCGAAAGGTCGCCCTCGCTCGAAAAATGCCAGAGGGCATCGGTGATGAGCTCGTTATCCTGCAGCAGCTGGGCTATGGCGATGGCGACGAGTTCATCGAAATCGTGAAAATAGTAGTAAAACGTTCCGCGATTGCACTGGGCGGCGCGGGTCACCTCGCCAACCGACAGCTCGAAGATGCTGTTGTTCTCGATGAGCTCCCAAAACGCCTCGATGATACGGGTGCGTGCATCGGGCGCATCGGCGTCCTTACGCGGTCTCGCCATGCGCCTCACCGCACCCCTGCGCCTTGGCGTTCATGATGAGCATCTGAAGACGGTTCTCCACGTTGGCGAAGCTCACGTCGGGATCGTAGTCGAGCGGCAGGAACTGCGCCGTGGGATACTGCTCCTTGAGCGCATGGATGAGCCCGCGCCCCACGACATGGTTGGGCAGACACCCGAACGGCTGCAGGATCACGAAGTTGCGGCAGCCGCGCTTGGCGTGCTCGAGGATCTCCGCCGGAATCAGCACGCCCTCGCCCGCATCGAACGTATGGTGCAGGATCTTATCGCTCGCGCGCACGAGCTCGGGCATGCGCGTCGGCGGCTCGTAGAGCGGGCTCGCCGCGCCCAGGCGGTCGCAACGGTCGTGCGCGAGCTCGAACAGGTTGTCCGCCGTGGCGTACCAGGCCTTTTCGGGCAGCGACAGGTCGACGTGGAACTCGCGCGACTGCGCATGCTTGTAGAAATAGGTCTTGCGGATCACGTCGGTCATGCGTGCCTCGATGACCTCGAGCCCGTTGTCCTCGAGGTAGCGCTCGATCTCGTGGTTGGCGCCGAGATGGAAATTGAGCAGGTACTCGCCCACGATGAGAACGGTCGGATGCGGGTTCGAGCGGTCGTACGGAACGGCGTCCATGATCGCAAGCGCGCGTTTGAAGCCCGTCGCCTGGCCTCTCAGCCCGGAGCGCTCCATGCCCTCGATAACCTCATCGAGCGCGCGGTCGAACGCAGCGTCCGCCGCGCCCTTCTCGAGCTCGTAGGGACGGATGCGCCTAAGCATGGCCTCGAGGGCATCGATCATGGGAAGACCGTAGGCGAGCTGGATGCTCGGGCCAAGGCCGAGCTTGAAGCCCGGATGCGCATTGTGGGCATCGACGTCGTCGTTGGTGAGCACCGGGACATAGTCGTATCCCGCGTCGTCGAGCGCGCGGCGCAGCAGGGGCATGTAGTGCGTCAGGCGGCAGTCGCCGATATACTTGCCAGTCACCACGGCGACGTCGTGCGGGTCGTACTTACCGCTCTCGAGTGCCGCGAGCGCCTCGCCGATCACGATTTGCGCGGGGAAGCAGATGTCGTTGTGCACATAGCGTTTGCCCAGGCGGATGGCATCCTCGCGCCCGATGTCAAGGGCCTCGGCGCGCACGCCCTGATTGCGCATCGCCGCGGTCATGAGCCTGCAGAACGCATGGGAGGTGTTGGGGACCAGCGCGATCTTGTCGTGCCGGTCGCGCTTGGTGTACTTGACCTTATACGGGTCGTCGAGCGGATGGACCGCGTGCACCCGGGCGCCCTCGGCACGCTCCTCCGCGCGACGACGGTTGACCGACTCGATAAACGAACGCACGCGAATGCCCATGGGACCGGCGACGTCGCTCTCATCGAGCTTGATCATCATCGGAACCTTGGAGCCCATCTCGCCCATCATGCGCGCGATCTCGTCGGTGAGATACGCATCGTGGCCGCAGCCGAAGCTGCCCATCTGCACGAGCTCGAGCTCGGGCGTCGATGCGACGATGACCGCGCACGACAGCATGCGCGCATGGTAGTTGTTCACGATGTCGATGCGGCTGTTGGAAAGATCGACGTTGCAGACCCCCGGCACCGCATCGGGCGTCAGCACGGGGATGCCGCGCTCAGAGAAGAGCATGGGCAGCCCGTGGTTGACCAGCGGGTCGTTGTGGTACGGGCGCGAAGCGATCACCACCGCGTAGCCGCCGTCCTCGCGCACGTTCTCGAGCACCTGCCTGCCGCGCAGCTGCAGCTGGTTCTCAAACGTCTGCTGCGCGCGGTCCGCCTGCTCGGTCGCCTTGGCAACCAGGTCGGCATCGATATCGAAGGTCTCCTTGCACCACGCCTTGAGCTGGCGGTTTCGGTCGCCCTCGTCGTACCAGTGGAACAGCGGCGTATCGAACGGAACGCCGAAACGCTCCTCCGGGTTATCGGAATTGCGCATCACGTAGGGGTATCCCTTTACGACGGCGCACATCCACTCGCTGGTAGAGGCGGTGTTTTCGGTGGGCACCGTCGTGATGATGGGCATGAAGATGCGGTCGACGCCGGCGTCGACGAGATTGCGGATGTGCCCGTGGACGAGCTTGGCCGGGAAGCACACGGTGTCGGATGTGACGTGCGCCAGACCGCGCTCGTACATCGCCTTGGTGCTGCGTCCCGAGACGCGCACCTTAAAGCCGAGCGTGCTGAAGAACGTCGACCAGAACGGCATGGTGTCCCAGAACTCGAGCACACGGGGAATGCCGATCGTGACATCGCGCCCCCCGCAGACGGGCACCGCGGGGCACGACTCGGACGGCACCTGCTCGCGGTCGACAAAGCGCGCGGGGGCAGCGGCGGCCCGCTCGC
>CAUBWQ010000141.1 GCA_958439775.1 uncultured Collinsella sp.
ACCCACGCCGCTAATGCTGACCTCGTCGCCATCGTGCGTGCCGGCAGGAAGCTCAATCGTCGGCTCGGAGGTCACGCGAGTACGACCGCTGCCGCCGCAATCAGGGCAGGGGTCGGCCACGACCTTACCGGAACCGCCGCACTCGGGGCAGACCGACTGGAACGTACCCGCACCAAACAGGAAGGACAGGTCGACGTCGATGTGGCCGCGGCCACCGCAGCTCGGGCAGGTATGGGCATGCTCAGACGAAACGGAGCCCGAACCGCCGCAGTTGTTACAGGTATCGAAGCGCGTGTAGCGGACGGTCTTGCGGGCACCGCCCTTGGCCTCCTTGGCGTCGAGTTTGATATCAACGACCACGTTGGCGCCGTTCTCGGGATTGTAGGCAGCCTGCCCGCGACGCGGCTGGCCCCAGGCGCCACCAAAGGGAAAACCGCCCTCAAAGGGATTGCCATAGCCCGCGCTGCCGGCGTAGCCGCCGCCATAGGGCGAAGCCGTAGGAGCGCCGGCGAAGGGGTTGCCCGAACGCATGGCGTCGTAGCGCGAACGCTTCTGCTCGTCCGAAAGCACGGCGTAGGCCTCGGAAACCTCTTTAAACTTTTCCTCGGCATCCGGCTCTTTGTTGACGTCCGGATGGAGCTTGCGGGCCTTTTGCTGGAAGGCCTTTTGAATATCACGCGAGGTGGCGTCCTTGGAGACACCCAAAATCTCGTAGTAATCTTTTTCGTTCATCGTCGCCATGCGCGGCAACCTCCTGCTCACAGCAGCGTATATATTCCGGTAATTCTACCCGAGCGGCCTAAGCTAGATCCCAAAACAGCTCGAACAGAACATTTCCATCGAGCCAGCCCAGGTGTGTCGGCGCCAGACGAGCTCGGACATGGCCCGCGAGGACGTCTGCCGAAGTGAAGGGTCCCTCATGGACTCCGAGCGTCTCGGGCACCCAAGTGGCAAGACCCAATTCGAGCGCGCGATCGCAGGCAGCTGCCAGCTCGCCCGTTGGGATGACACGAACCGCGCGAACCAACAGGTCGGACGCGACACCGCGCGTCATGCGGCAAGCAAGCATCAGGTCTTCGGCCGCGGCCTCGCGCTGCGAGAGATATTCGGCCTCGAACGCCGTCGCGTCATCGTCACGTTGCACCAGACGCACGCGGTACGCATCGCCTCGAGAAGACACGCCGGGGAACAAACCCGCAAGACGGTCGAAATCCTCGGCGTCGAGCATGCCCGCGGCAGAACGACCCAGGCCCAGGTAGCCCCGTCCGGTCCAGTAGGCAATGTTATGGGCGCACTCATGGCCGTCGAGCGCGTAGCTCGCCACCTCATACGGGTGATAGCCGACGGCACCCAGGCGTTCACGCGCCGCGCCCATGCACGAAGCCTGAAAATCCTCGTCGGGCTCGAGCGACTCGTCGCGGCACGCCATGCGATAAAGGGGCATCCCCTCCTCAAGCGTGAGCGGGTAGACCGACACATGATGCGGAGCCGCCGCCAGCACGCCATCGAGCGTGCGCTTCCAACTCACTGCGGTCTGCCCGGGAAGTCCGCACATAAGGTCGCACGACACGTCAAGCCCAGCGTTCTTGACCGTCGAGATGGCAGCGAGCGCCCGATCGGCATCGTGAATACGGCCGATGGCAGTAAGTTCGGTGTTATCGAGCGTTTGCACGCCCAAAGAGACGCGTGTGACACCAACCTTGACAAGTGCAGTGGCAAGCTCGGCGGTCAGCGACTCGGGATTGGCCTCGCAGGTAAACTCAACGGGGGCGCACCACGCACGAATACGCCGCGCCAGCTCCACCAGGCGCTCCCCCGCCAGCGACGGCGTACCGCCGCCAACATAGACAGTGCGGATCTGGTCAAGGGCCCCAGCTTTGCCAAAAGCATCGAGGCGCGCGTACAACTGCTCAAAATAGGCATCGAACGCAGCGCTCAGGTCGCACGGAGCAAAACTGCGCGAGTCAAAGTCGCAGTACCGGCACTTTTGAGCGCAAAACGGCACGTGCACGTACAGCGCGGTAACGGCCACCCTTAAGCCTCCAGCGGATGAGGGGGCACCGATTCGCCAGCGGCAAGTGCGGCCTCGCAGGCCACCACATCGCGCTCGATCTCATCGACCAGCGCCATAAACTCCTCGTATGTGGAACAGCGCACCACATGGGCACGCCAAGCGGCAGCATGGGGCATGCCTTTTAAGTACCAGCTTGCGTACGTACGTGCACGCGACATGAGCGGCAGGAGCTCATGCGTCAGCGTTAGGTGCTCACGCAGGGCGTCTAGGCGCTCGACGGAGCTGCGCGCCGGCACCGGTGTGCCATCGAGCGCAAGGGCGCGAGCATCACCGAACACCCACGGATTGCCGTAGATGCCGCGCGCGATAAACACCGCGCTGGCACTCGAACCTTGCAGATGCTCAGCAGCGTCCTCGGCCGAGAACACATCGCCCGAACCGATAACGGGAATCTCGACGGCGTCGGCCACCTCATCGACGACCGACCAATCGGCCTGGCCCGTGTAGAGCTGCGTGGCGCAACGACCATGCACGGCGACTGCGGCGGCACCGGCGCCTTCGAGCATCTGGGCAAACGTCGCGGCATTACGGTCCTCGGCATAAAAGCCCTTGCGGATCTTTACGGTCACGGGCACATGCGCCGCGCCCACCGCCGCCTCGACGATCTTCTCGGCCAAATCGGGCGTGCGCATAAGGGCTGAGCCCTCGCCCTTGGTGACAACCTTTCGGGCAGGACAGGCCATGTTGATATCGATGAGCGACAGGCGATCGCCCACACGCTCCTCGACGGCGGCGACGGCGCTCGCAAACTGATCGGGCTTGGAGCCAAAGAGCTGCACGCAAATCTGCTGCTCCTCGTCGGCCGGTAGCACCAGGCGCCAGGTCTTGTTGCTGGCATAGGCAAGGCCCGCCACGCTCACCATCTCGCTGTAGGCAAGGTTGGCACCGCGGCGGCGGCACATGATGCGGTAGGCAGGGTCGGTCACGCCCGCCATGGGAGCCATAAGGAACGGCTGCTCGGCATAGGCGCCCAGCAGCCGCAGACTATATTCGGAAAGCGCCATAGACCTACTCGTCCACCTTGAGGATCGCCATAAAGGCCTCCTGAGGGACCTCGACCGAGCCGATGGCCTTCATGCGTTTCTTGCCCTCTTTCTGCTTCTCGAGCAGCTTACGCTTACGCGAAATATCGCCGCCGTAGCACTTAGCAAGCACGTCCTTGCGACGCGCCTTGACGGTAGAACGGGCGATGATCTTGTTGCCGATAGCACCTTGGATGGGAACCTCGAACAGCTGACGCGGGATGATCTCCTTAAGTTTGTCGCACAGACCACGGGCCAGGCCATAGGCCTTGTCCTTATGGACGATAAACGATAGCGCGTCCACCTCGTCGCCCGAAAGCAAGATATCGAGCTTAACGAGCTCGGATGGACGGTACTCGTTGAACTCGTAGTCGAGCGAGGCATAGCCCTTGGTACGGCTCTTGAGCGGGGCAAAGAAGACCAAGATGAGCTCGGCGAGCGGCATATCAAAGCGCATCTCGACCGACTTGCTCGTGAGATGAATCATGTCGGTAGTAATGCCGCGGTGCTCGATAGCGAGCTGCATGACGGCACCCGTATACTCGGGCGGGCAGATAATCTTGGCCTTGAGGTAGGGCTCCTCGATGCGCTCGATGCGCGTAGCCTCGGGCAGATCCTGCGGGCTGCGGACATCAATCATCTCGCCGTCAGTCTTGTAGACGTGATAGTCCACCGAGGGGCTCGTAGCAATGAGGTCAAGATTGAACTCGCGCTCCAGGCGCTCCTTGACGACCTCCATATGCAGCAGGCCCAAGAAGCCCACGCGGAAACCAAAGCCGAGCGCCACCGAGGTCTCGGGCTCCCACACCAACGACGGGTCGTTGACGTGCAGCTTATCGAGCGCGTCACGCAGGTTCTCGTAGTCCTTGTTATCGATCGGGAACAGGCCCGTATAAACCATGGGCTTGGCCTCGCGGTAGCCGGGAAGCGGCTCAGGGCAGGGATTCGACGCCCACGTGAGGGTATCGCCCACGCGAACGG
>CAUBWQ010000142.1 GCA_958439775.1 uncultured Collinsella sp.
TGTTCGGCCGTGGCATCGGCAACTCAACCATGAAGTACTCGTATCTGCCCGAGGCGCACAATGACTACATCCTGGCCATCATTGGCGAGGAAGTCGGTTTTGTCGGAACCGTGCTGTTCTTCTTGGTGTTTGCGATGCTGATCTACTCGGCGTTTCGCATTGCCGAGCAGGCGACCGATCGCCGGGGCGCGCTTATGGCGTCTGGCTCCGCGGTCATTCTCGCAGTGCAGTTTTTGATTAACGCGCTGGGCATCCTCAACGTGTTTCCCATGACAGGCAAACCGTTGCCGTTTATTAGCTACGGCGGTTCGTCGATTATTGTGTCGCTTATGCTTGCCGGGTTGATTCTGCGCGTTTCGTACGAGAGCGCCCGCCGCGATGAGTATGACCGCCGCCGTGAGAGCTTTGCCGTTATGGACGAGAGCACCGCCGGCGTGGCCCATGTGCGCGGTGAACGACCTTCGCGTAGCGGCTTTACCGTTCTGGATGGTTCTGCATCCGAGCCGGCAGCCCGTCCACGCCCGCGAACGGCTCCGCAAGGTCGTCCGCAGCGCCCCAGCCCTCGCAACGCGGGCGGCGGATATAATCGAATCGATTTGAACTCGGACCCGTCGGCACGTCTGCGCACCGACGACCAGGGACCGCGTGTACGAAGGGACTACCATGACCGATAAAATGACCGTTGCTATTGCAGCCGGCGGCACGGCAGGACACATCAACCCCGCGCTCGCCTTGGCCGAAGAGCTGCGTGACCGTGGGCACCGCGTTGTGTTCGTGGGCCAGTCGCGCAAGCTCGAGGGTCGTCTGGTCCCCGAGGCTGGGTTTGATTTTGTGCCCATTACGGTCACGGGCTTCGACCGCTCCCGCCCTTGGACGGCGCTGACCTCGCTGTGGCGTGTCAACAAGGCCAAGCGTGCGATCGCCAGTCATTTCTCAAAGGTCGGCAAGCCCGATGCCGCCATCGGTTTTGGTGCCTATGTCGAGGTTCCACTGCTGGGGTGGTGCAAGGACGCAGGCGTGCCGTATCTGCTGCATGAGCAGAACTCTGTTCCGGGCCTGGCCAACAAGATGATGAACTCCCACGCCGCCCGCGTGTGCATCTCGGTGCCGGCAGCGCGCTCGGTCTTTGAGCGCGAAGGTGACCCTGACCACGTGCTCATGACCGGCAATCCCGTACGTCGCTCGGTGATCGAGGGAGATCGCGCTCGCGGCCGCAAGGCACTTGGCGTTCCCGAGGACGCTACGCTGCTGCTCGTCTTTGGCGGTTCACTTGGCGCCCAGCACCTCAACGAGCGCGTGGCTTCGCTCAAAAACGAGCTGCTTTCGCGCAAGAACCTCTATGTGTTGCATTCGACGGGTGCCGACGGCTTTGAGGAGACCGAGCGCGCTTTGGCGCTGACGCCCGAGGAGGCGAAGCGTTACCGCGTCCAGCCTTACATCGACAACATGGGCGATATGCTGGCTGCTGCCGATTTGGTGCTCTCGCGTTCGGGCGCATCGAGCGTGGCCGAGATCGCTGCGCTCGCCGTGCCTTCGGTGCTCGTGCCGTATCCGCATGCGACAGCCGACCACCAAACCACCAATGCTCGTTATCTGGTCGACGCCGGGGCCGGCGTGCTCTGCGCCGATGCCGATATCGACGGTTCTGCCTTTGCCGATGAGCTGCTGCACCTGGTCGATGACGCGGCGGCGCGCGACGCCATGCGTCAGGCGGCGCGTGGTCTGGCTCAGGATAGGGCCGCCGCTCTTCTGGCCGATGCGGTAGAGGGTTTGCGTTAGTTAGACGGGATATCGTCGGTCGCCCTCGCGCTGATGCGGTAGGTGCGGTACAGTTAACGGGTTACAGGCAGTGTTTACGCAAGGAGTACACGAGCACATGGCTGATTCCCAGACTGCAACCTCCGCGCCCGAGTTTAAGAGCGCCCACTTTATCGGTATCGGCGGCGCCGGCATGAGCGGCATCGCCCTTGTTCTGCACGAGCGCGGTTATGCCGTTACCGGCTCCGACCTTAAGACGTCACGTTATATCCGCCAGCTTACCCGCGCTGGTGTGAAGGTGCATGTGGGCCATGAGGCCGCCACGATCGACGAGGTCAAGCCCGACGTGGTTGTTGTCTCCACCGCTATTCCGGAGTCCAACCCTGAACTCGTGCGCGCTCGCGAGCTTGGTATTCCCGTGTGGCCCCGTGCCAAGATGCTCTCTGCTTTGGGCCACGGCTACACCACCGTCGCTGTTGCCGGCACGCATGGCAAGACCACCACGTCTTCGATGTGCGCCACCATGCTCGACCGCATGGGTCTGGATCCGAGCTTCTTGATCGGCGGCATCGTCGAGGGCTATGACACGAACGGCAAGAACGGCTCGGGCGACTACTTTGTCGCCGAGGCCGACGAGTCCGACAGCTCCTTCCTGTTCCTGAACCCCAACGTGGTCATTGTGACCAACGTCGAGGCCGACCATCTCGATCACTACTCGGGTATCGAGGAGATCGAGGCAACTTTCGCCAAATTCATGAGCCTGGTGGGCGAGGACGGCACCGTCATCGTCTGCGGTGAGGACCCGCATCTGGTCGAGCTCGCCAAGTCGACGGGTCGTCACGTGCTTTCCTACGGCTTTGCCGAGAGCAACGACATCGTCTGCATGCACCCGGATGTCAAGGGCATCCAGAGCGACTTTATCGTTCGCTTTGAGGACGGCACTGAACACGCTGTGGAGATCAAGAGCAATCCCGGTCGCCACAACATGCTCAACGCCACGGCGGTGCTCACCGTCGCCCATGTCCTGGGCCTTGACATCGACGCCGCCGCCAAGGCGCTCTCGAGCTTTGAGGGCGTCCGCCGTCGCTTTACCCACGTGGGCGATATCGATGGCATCACCGTGGTCGATGATTACGGCCATCACCCCACCGAGATCAAGGCGACGCTTGCTGCCGCTTCGTCGCTGGGCTACAAGCATGTCGACGTCGTGTTCCAGCCGCACCGTTATTCGCGTCTGCAGGCCCTGTGCGACGACTTTGCCGATGCATTTGCCAATGCCGATAAACTGCTGCTGATTGATGTGTTCTCGGCTGGCGAGATGCCCATTCCGGGTGTTACCTCTAAGATGCTCGCCGATACCGTGCGCGCCAAGCATCCTGGCAAGGAGGTCGTGTACTGCTCCAGCCGTCTTGAGCTCAATCAGGAGCTCGAGCAGATGGTGGGCGAGGGCGACCTGCTGCTCACTATGGGTGCTGGTGACGTTACGACCGTCGGTCCCGAGTTCATTGAGTATCTGACTGCCAAGAAAGACGCTTAAGTCTAATGGGTCTGTTTAACGCCGTCATGGCGCTCTCGGGCATGATCGACACGGATGTGATCGAGGACGAGCGCCTTGCGCGTCATACGAGCTATCGTATCGGCGGCAAGGCCGACCTCTTTGTGACGTGCCATAGCTATCATGCCCTTCGCCGCGCCGTGGCGGTGCTCGATCGCGAGCAGGTGCCGTGGGTCATCATCGGCAAGGGCTCCAATCTGCTGGTTGCCGATGGCGGTTATCGCGGCGCCGTCATTTCGCTCGGACGTGAGTTTCAGCGCACGGTTGTTGCCGATGACGGTTGTACGCTGACGGTCGGTGCGGGCGTGATGTTTGCGCGCCTGGTCAACGATGCCCTGTCTGGTAGCCGCTCGGGCGTTGGGTTTGCCGTTGGCATCCCTGGCTCGGTTGGCGGTGCGATATCTATGAATGCCGGCACACGGACCGAGTGGATTGGCTCGCTGGTTGAGGATGTCGTAACGTTTGACCCGGCATCCGGTATCAAGCATTATGCGGGGTCCGAGATCACTTGGGGCTACCGCGAATGTAGCCTTCCCCGCAATGAGATCATCCTCGAGTGCGTGCTCAAGCTTAAACCGGCGCCCAAGGCCGACATTCGCGAGCGCATGGAGCGGTACCTTACGAGGCGCAAGCGTACACAGCCCATGGGTCGCGCATCCTGCGGGTCGGTCTTTCGCAATCCGCCCGATGCGAGCGTGAGCAAGCTTATCGAGGATTGTGGATTAAAGGGTTTTTCGATTGGCGGCGCGGAAGTTTC
>CAUBWQ010000143.1 GCA_958439775.1 uncultured Collinsella sp.
CTTAGTCCGTAGCGAGGTTCATCGGCGTCACTTGCAGGCGATCGACACCCTCGTGCTGACCGATCGAGGCACGCACGAACTCTCGGAACAGCGGCTGCGGGTTGGTCGGACGGCTCTTGAACTCGGGGTGAGCCTGGGTTGCCACATACCACGGATGCACATCGCGCGGCAGCTCGACCATCTCGACCAGGCGCTCGTCGGGCGAGAGGCCAGAGATAACCAAGCCGGCGTCCTCGAGCTGGTCGCGGAAGGCGTTGTTAAACTCAAAGCGGTGACGGTGACGCTCGTAGACGAGATCCTCGCCATATGCCTCGCGAGCGAGGGTATCGGCGGCGAGCTTGCACGGATAGGCGCCCAGGCGCATGGTGCCGCCCTTCTCGGTCACATCCTCCTGCGAGCTCATCAGATCGATGACGCTAAACGGACCGTCCGGGGCGAACTCGGACGAGCTGGCGCCGGCAAGGCCGACGACGTTGCGGGCGAACTCGCACACGGCCACCTGCATACCCAGGCAAATGCCCAGATACGGAATCTTGTGCTCGCGGGCAAACTCGGCCGCGAGGATCTTGCCCTCCAGGGCGCGCTTGCCAAAGCCGCCGGGGACCAGGATGCCCGAGGCGTCACCCAGAACCTCGGAGACATTCTGCTCGTCGAGGCTCTCGCCGTCGACCAGCTGGACGTCCACATGGCGATCGTAGAAGACACCCGCATGGTGCAGGGCCTCGATAACCGACAGGTACGCATCGGGAAGCTGCGTGTACTTGCCCACGACGGCGATCTTCACCTTGTCGGCGTGATGGTTGGCATGATTCTGTTTGCGCAGGAACTCGTTCCACTCGCTCATGTCGCGCTCACGCGGGTCCAGACCCAAGCGCTCGCAAATGCGCAGGTCAAAGTCCTGCTCGGCAAGCAGCTGCGGAACATCGTAAATGCTCGCGCAGTCCTCGTTGGTAAAGACGCAATCGGTGTCGACGTCGCAGAAGCTTGCGATCTTTCCGCGGATAGCGTCATCGATATGGTGGTCGGAGCGCAGCACGATAATATCGGGCTGGATGCCAAAGCTGCGGAGCTCCTTGACGGAATGCTGCGTGGGCTTGGTCTTAACCTCGTGGGCGGCGGCGATATAGGGAACGAGCGACACGTGGATGTAGCAGACGTTCTCGGGGCCGGCCTCCTTACGGTACTGGCGGATGGCCTCGACAAACGGCTGCGACTCGATGTCGCCGATCGTGCCGCCCAGCTCGGTGATGACTACATCGGAGCCGGTCTGCTCCTCGATGCGGCGGAACTTGTCCTTAATGGCATTGGTGACGTGAGGAATCACCTGCACGGTACCGCCCAAAAAGTCGCCGCGACGCTCGCGGGCGATTAGGCTTTTGTAGATGGCACCGGTCGTAAAGTTGGAATCGCGGGTCAGGTTCTCATCAATAAAGCGCTCGTAATGACCCAGGTCCAGGTCGGACTCGTAACCGTCCTCGGTAACGAAGACCTCACCATGCTGGAAGGGGCTCATGGTACCGGGGTCGACGTTCAGATACGGGTCGGCCTTCTGCATCGTTACTTTGTAGCCACGCGACTTGAGCAGACGGCCCAGCGAAGCCGCGGTGATACCCTTGCCCAGGGACGAAACCACGCCACCGGTTACGAACACATGCTTGGTCATATTGAGTTACCTGCGCTTCCCGTAGAAGTTGTTTATCCACATCTTACGGGTCTTCATTGTAATACTCGCACCGCGAACCGTTCGCACTTTTTCTCGCGTGCGATTGCATTTCTCAATCTTGAAACAAAACGCCGCCCGGTTTCCCAGGCGGCGCCGCTATGGCAAGGATTACATGATGCTATCGATCAGCAACCTCGTCTTCGAGCATTTCTTGAACGAGCATGCCGGTACGGACGCCCTCAAGATACCACTTGCCACGTTCGGTGAGGCAAATGCCATTTGCAAGCTGACCGCCGTCGTCGCTATAACGCGAGACGACATCAATCATGCCTTCGGAATCCAAGCGATCGATTGCGGCGCGGGCACGATACGGCGAAACCCCCACACGCTCGGCAAGCGTTTTGCGCGAGAAACCATACGGCCCGCCATTGTCTTCGGTTTGCTGGTCGATCTCCATCAACACCAGCACCTCGACACGCTTCATATCGTTGACACTCGCACGGCCCTTGCCCGCCATAGCAGCCTCCTCAAACCGAGCACGAGCATCTAACGCGCCGTGCGCGACCGACACACCTCACGATGGCAGGTAATATCCATCATGCGGCATCCCGCTAAGGATGAAACAGTTACGGTTATTGTATACCGCTCAAATTGTTTCTAGGCAGGTAAACGGCTATTTTTCGCCGAAATAGGCGCTTTATTGATCAAAAAGCCGTACCGGGCGCTAACCCGATACGGCCAAAATGCAATGCAATTACCGCGGTGCTTCAAACTTAGCGATGGAAGAAACCGCGGCGCTCGAACTTGGGCTCGCAGCACACGTTGATACCCAGTTTGCGCAGGACCCTCTCGTCCGTCGGCGAGATGATCACGCTAAAGAAGGCATCGCAACCGCGCAGCTGCTCCAGGCCCGAAAGGACGCGAGCGGCCGTCTCACTCGTGGCCGAGGTGATCGACAACGCCATAAGCGTCTCGTCGGTGTGGAGGCGCGGGTTTTTGCTGCCCAGGAAATGCGTCTTGAGCTTGCTGATGGGCTCGATCGCCTCATCGCTAATGACCTCGAGCTCAAGGTCGACGCCCGAGACATGCTTGAGGGCGTTCATAATGAGCGAACTTGCGGCGCCCAGGCGCGTAGAGGTCTTACCGGTCACCACGGAACCATCGGGCATGACCATGGCACCCACGGGACCGCCCGTGAGCTGCTCCCTGGTGAGGGCCGCCGAGCGCGCCGGCGAGTAGTTCTTATCGATGCCGGCTTTCTTCATAATAATCTTGAGACGGTCGACTTGCTCATCGCCCACGCCGGTACGGCGCACATTTTCGACCGCGGTAAAGTAGCGGCGGACGATCTCCATCTTGGAAGCGTCGCGGCAGGCATCGTCATCGGTGATGGCAAAGCCGACCATATTGACGCCCATGTCCGTAGGGCTCTGGTAGGGGCTCTTGCCCAGGATCTTTTCCATCAGGGCACGGACTACCGGGAAGGCCTCGACGTCGCGGTTGTAGTTGACCGTGGTCTTGTTGTAGGCCTCAAGGTGGAACGAGTCGATGATGTTGGCATCGTCGAGGTCTGCCGTGGCGGCCTCGTAGGCAATGTTGACCGGATGCGTAAGGGGCAGATTCCAAACCGGGAAGGTCTCAAACTTGGCATAGCCGGCGGCGGTACCGTGCTTATGCTCGTGATACAGCTGCGAGAGGCAAGTGGCGAGCTTGCCCGAACCGGGGCCGGGTGCCGTCACGACGACGAGCGGACGGGTGGTCTCGACAAACTCGTTCTTGCCATAGCCGTCGTCGGACACGATCAGATCGACATCGTGCGGATACCCCTCGATGGGATAGTGCAGCTTGGCGGGAATACCGAGCGCGTTCAGGCGGTTGCGGAACACATCGGAAGCGGGCTGGCCGGCGTACTGGGTGATGACCACGGCCGCGACGGCAAAGCCGTTGCCGCGGAACAGGTCAACCAGGCGCAGCACATCCTCGTCATAGGTAATGCCAAGGTCACCGCGAGCCTTGTTTTTCTCGATGTGGTTCGCGTTGATCGCGATGATAACCTCGACATCGTCGGCGATGCTCTTGAGCATGCGGAACTCGCTGTCCGGTTCAAAACCCGGCAGCACGCGGCTCGCATGATAGTCATCAAACAGCTTGCCGCCAAACTCCAAATAGAGCTTGCCACCAAACTGCGAGATGCGCTCCTTAATATGAGCAGCCTGCAGCTCGATATACTTCGCGTTGTCGAAACCCTGGCGCATATATGGCTCCCGTCCCGTTTCCAATTAATGTTCTAGGCGATTATAACGGAGCAGACCCTCCCCAACGCCCAAGCAATCAACTGGCACCAACCAAACACGCCATCGATAAGTTGCGGTGAAATAGTTCCCGTTTAACCCCTCAAGACG
>CAUBWQ010000144.1 GCA_958439775.1 uncultured Collinsella sp.
AGACCTTCTCCCACGCCGCCGAGCTCGGCTTCAAGGGCCAGGGAATGTCGGGGTTCGCGAGGGATTACGGTATGCGCGGGAGAGCAGATTGAAGAAGTTAGACCTTAAGGAACTCAAGCGGAAAGCGGGCGGCCAGGGCTTCTGGGCCCGGCTGTTCAGGAACGCTGCCACGGCGCTGTTGGGAACGAGCGGCGCACAGGCGATAGGCCTTATCACGCTTTCTGTCCTCGTTCAGTCCCTCGGCGTCACGCAGTACGCGTTCTTTGTCCTGGGTCAGCAGTACATGACCGTCGTGGACGCGCTCGTGAACTTCCAGTCCTGGCAGGCGATCATCAAGTTCGGCGCCGACGCCAAGTCGCAAAGGGATGACGAGCGCCTGTTCGCCGACCTGAAGCTCGGCATCATCATGGACGTCGCGACGGCGATCGCCGGCACCGTCCTCGGCCTTCTCGCGCTCACCTTCGTCTGCGACCTTATGGGTTGGGGGGCCGAGGTCAAACTTGCGGCCTTCATCTTCTCTCTCGAGATTGTGTTCCATATCGAGGGGTCCTCGATCGGGATTCTCCGCCTGTTCGATAAGTTCCAGTGGACCGCGGTCAACAGCATCGCCCTCGCGGTGTTCAAGCTCCTGGTGGTCGGCGGCTACTGTCTTCTCCCCATTGAGCACACGATGCTCGGCTATGTGGTCGTTTATGTTGCGACGGACATCGCCAACCATGTCTCACTGCTGTTCCTGGCGCTATACTTCCTCCATCGAAGGTTCGGGTTGAGACGGGTTCTCCTAGCGCCTCTTTCTCGACGAGACCATGGATTTGTGTCTTTCTGCCTCTGGTCCAACCTCGGCACCACCGTCGATGTTCCCGTCAAGTATCTCGACGTCTTCATCATCTCTGCCGTGTCCGTTGAGATGGTCGCCGTCTACAAGGTGTTCAAACAGGCGCTGCAGGTTTTCTCGTTGCTTACGAACCCGATCTCGACCGCCATCATGCCCCAGATGTCCGAGCTCGTCTCCGAGGGCAGGCAGAGGGACGCTTTCGGTGTCGTTCTGAAGATCAGGAACGCGATCTGCGTCGTTATGGTCGGATGCCTGATCATTGCCGCGATTTTCGGTTACCCCCTCTTTGGGGTTTTCTTTGGACCGGAGTATGCGGCGAACCTACCCCTATTCCTTATCCTACTTGCGGTCCATTTCTACGGGCTCATGTATGTCGCTCTGCATCCGTACTTCTTCTCGCTTGGGCTTGCTAAGGAGGACGGCTTGCTGAATTTGGTTTCTAATATTCTGTACCTTGGCGTTGCCTTTCTCCTTGTTCACTTCCTTGGTGTGTACGCGATCGTTATCGCAACCATGCTCCAGTACCTCGCTACAAATATGACGAAGGTTCATGTCGTGAACAAGAAGCTTGCCGAACTCGAATAGGAGGTTGCTCCCCATGTCCCTATTTTCTACCATCGCCTGGAAACTCACGCCAGGCAAGAAGAAGCTCGAGAAACTTCGCGAGCGTGGTCTTGTCATCGGGCGGGGGTGCGAGATCCTCAACGGCTATGAGTTCGGTTCCGAGCCCTATCTCGTCGAGATCGGGGACAACGTACGCATCACGCGGGGCGTGAGCATCACTACTCACGATGGCGGCGTATGGGTTCTCCGTCACCTTTATCCTGAGCTCTCCGATGTTGATCGTTTTGCAAGGGTGAGGATTGGTGACAATTGCCATATCGGCCTCAATGCGACGATTATGCCTGGCGTTACTATCGGCAAGAACTGCATTATCGGCGCGGGCGCAGTAGTCACTCACGATATCCCTGATAACTCCGTAGCTGTTGGCGTTCCTGCACGCGTAATCGAATGTGTCGATGACTATCGCGCGAAGAACGAGGACGCTTTCATGCATACCAAGAATTTGAGCTGGCTGGAGAAACGCGCCGCCGTGGAGCGTGAACTTAGTAAGGATTAACAAGCATGATTACCTCTAAGCATGAATTGTCTGAATACCTTGAGCGCGATAGGCTTGCTCTTCATCAGACCCTCAGACGCCCTGATTGCTTGGGGACGATGTCTGGAAGCTTTAGGTCCGCCTTCAAAGGACCGAATGGTATTGGAACTCTGGCAAGCATTTGAAAATCCCCTCAATGCCGCTCGATTCCTAATTAGTAAGAACTTCATGAGGAGAAAGCCCGTTAAGCTCTGTTTCTCTATTTCGATTAATGTTTTCTACAAAGGTCTCTCAATCGCGCATTACTGCACGATTGTGAAAAGCTCTCTTCCTTGGCATCTAAGTGCTGCTGAACGCGGTCGGCATACTTCTCCGCCCATTCTTCGGCTCTGCCATTTCGCACAAAGTAATTGTTGGACAGGTCGGTCGAGCGGTAGGCGTAGTCATCCTTCTGGTAGTTGGCTGTGTGGTCGGAGTGGGCGATTGCCATGAGCTCGTCTGTCAGGCCAAAGTACAGATGGCGCTGGTCCAGGTCTCCGTACCAGTTGTCGCTGGTGTCGTCCCAGGTTAGGTCCATCTGGCACCATTTGCCGTCGATCTTTACGGCGTTCCAGGTGTGGCCGTTGCCGGTGATGCGGCCGTTGGCGATGCCCGCGGCGTCAAGGAGCTTGGAGTAGATGCGCTGGTAGCTCTCGCAGGTGCCCTGGTGGCGCGTGAGGCCGCTTTCGGCCGAGCACCAGTTGAGGCTGTGGTCGTACTCCAGCTGGTCGAGCGCCCAGTCGTGGAGCCACAGCGCCATGTCGTATTCCGAGCCGTTTGTCTCTTGCCTGCACTGGGCTACGGCGTTGTTGACGATCTGAGTGACGCTCGGGCGGGCGGCGTCGTTTACGGTCACCTCCGCCGTGGTGCGCAGGTAGTAGATCCCCTTGTCGTTTTGGGGGTCGTATCTGTCGTTGTCCATAAAGTAGAAGTGGATGCGGTACGTGCCCGATGCCGTGAAGTCGAAGGTAAAGTCGTGGCCCGCGGTGCCCAGGCTGCAGTAGCTGGCCCATGCCGGGCGGGACGGGTCGCAGACGCTTTCCTGGCTGCCGCCGTCCCAGTAGGTGGGCACGTCCATGCGCGCCTTGGCTTGGGACGAGCCGTTGGTCTGGGTTACGTGGAAGGTCGTCGCGGTGCCCGCGGGGGCGTCGTTCCACGAGACGGTGAAGGCGACGCCGTTTTGGCTTGCGGTGGCGGAGTGGGCGTAGGTGGTTTGTGACGTGGCGGAGATTGCGGCGGGCGTGGGGTTGGTCTGGGCGCGGAGGGATGGGGCGGGGGCGCCGGTTGCGGCGGTGGCGCCGTCAGCGCTTTCCGTGTAGACGGCGCTGGTGCCGGTGGATGTTGCGGTGCTGTCCTCTACGGTATCTGCTGTCGCATTTGTGTTGGTGCCGTTTTCGGCCTTGCCTGTGTCGCCGCTCGTGGCGTCGGCTTGCGCCTGCCGCTCGGCTGTTGCCCGAGGCTGCATGGCTTCTGCGATGGCTGCCATGGGCATCGTCGCGCCGACCATGGACGTGCACGCGATCGCGCAGAGTAGGTAGTAAATAGGTCGTTTCATAGCGGAGCCTCTCGGTGAGCAGCGAATAGGGTCCGAAGGCAGCTCCAGGCCAGCACTCCGCACATATTTTGTTGGGGTTTATTTTACGGGAGCACCAGTCAACATCAGCGAACTTTCTGGGGAATGTTGGGGAGGGGGAGTAGTTGACTGCTGGGACGTTTGCCATTGGCGGCGTCCCACCCACGCTTCGTGGGCTATGCGTGATGTGGAAGCGTCAACTTGAGGCTGTCTTGTGTCTCTTCGAGGCTCGGCACCGAGGCCTTCCAGGAAAAGTCCGCGAGACTGCTGCTTAGGTCAAGTTCTGCGTGGTCGTATTTTTCAATTTTGCAGCCCGGGTGATTCTCGTCTTGTAAAAGGCGACATTCGACCGGTCGCGACCCGATGATTCGATACTCCTTCTGATATGCGTACTTGGGTGTTTTGATAACGAGATTGTGCGGGATGCCCTCAAAGATCTCGCGGATCAGTTTTGGCCCAGGGACGCCGTAGGAGATGGGACCGT
>CAUBWQ010000145.1 GCA_958439775.1 uncultured Collinsella sp.
TGAGGAAGATCCTGAGCACATCCTCCCCAAACCAGCTGTCCGGCAAAACGCGCACGATGGCAATCAGCGCCAGAACACCGACCACGGCAAACGCGGCCTGTCGACCCAGAAAAAACGTCGCCGAGCCATTCTCGTGCAGCGCCTCGACCGAAGACGCCGAGTACACCATCAGCAGGCCAAAGCATACCAAGGTAAACAAGCAGGCCATGAATATCAAACGGGGGCGCATGATACGGGCGGGAACGCCGGCAATATAGCGTTCGCTAAACGACTGCCCGCCGCGGCTGGAACGCGGTGTGGTGCGACGTGAGGAAGCACGGTCCGAGTCGGGCCTCCTCATACCTTGTCGGGGGCTCTCCTCTCTCACCGCAACCCCTATTCCATTTGTGATTTCGCTGTAGCGGCAAGCTGAGCCACGTAGTCCTTAAACACGCGGCCGCGCTCCTCATAGCCCGAGAACTCATCGAACGAAGAGCAGGCAGGAGAAAGTAAGATCACGTCACCACGGCTCGAAAGCGAACGGGCAACGTCCACGGCGTCGCGCAGGTCATCCGCCTGGGCGATATCCACATCGCCATCGACATCAGCCTCGTCCATAGCGGCGGTGAAGCGCTCGCGCGCATCGCCAAAGCAGACGACCGAGCGCACGTTGTCCATAACGACGCGCGCGAAGTCCGTGAGCGGAGTGCCCTTATCGTGGCCGCCGAGCAGCAAGATCACGTCGTCATCGGGAAATGCCGTCAGTGCCTTCTCGACCGCATCGGTGTTAGTCGCCTTGGAATCGTTGACGTAGCGCACGCCGTCAATCTCGCCACACGGCTCCACGCGGTGCTCGAGCGGCTGGAACGAGGCCAGACCGCGGCAGACACCGTCGACATCGGCACCGACTGCCAAGGCAGCCGTGGCAGCGCACAGGGCATTGATAACATTGTGATGGCCCGAGATCTTGAGCTCGGATGTAGCGATGAGCGGGGTCTCGACGCCCTTCAGGCGCACGATCATCTTGCCATCGCGCACAAAGGCGGCATCCTCGCCCTCAGGCTCGTCAAAGGCAACCTTGCAGATGCGACGACCCGGCGTGTAGATGTACTCATCGAACTCGTGAATGCCGGCGTCTTCGACGTCGACAACCACCAGATCGTCATCGACCATATTGTCAAACAGTTTGATCTTGGCAAGCGCATAGTTCTTATGACTCTTATGCCAGCCCAAGTGGTCGGGAGTGATGTTGAGCAGCACCGCCACGCGGGGGTGGAGCTCGGTTGTCGTAGCAATCTGATAGCTCGAGAGCTCAGCCACAAACCACTCGTTGTGGGCTCGGCCGTCAATCTCGTTGACCGGCGGCTCGCCGATGTTGCCGACAGCAACGCTGGCCTCGCCGGCAGCCTTAAGCAGATAATCAGTCAGCGACGTGGTGGTCGTCTTGCCGTTGGTGCCCGTGATGGCAATCCAGTTATCGGGCGACAGGCGATAGGCAAACTCGGGCTCACCCATAATCTGGGCGGCATGCTCGCGCCCAGCCTTAAAGAAGCCCGAGAACTCCGAGATGCCCGGGCACGTCACGCATACGTCATAGGCGCCCTCGACCTGTTCGGTCCCATAGACAAACGACGCACCAGCAGCCTCGAGCGCACGCGTGGCGTCATTGGGCTCAGAGGTGCCACCGCCATACACGGTAACGGCACTTACGCGCTCGGGATGTGCCAGCGCCCAGCGGGCGACATCGAGACCGGATTTGCCCTGACCCAAAACGAGCAGGCTAAAGACATCAGCAAGAGACATGAAAGACCACTATCCCAACTGGAAGAACAGAGCAAGGCCAACGGCACCAAAGGCAGCAGCGATAATCCAAAAACGGATGACGACCTTGGTCTCGGCCCAGCCCTTCTTTTCGAAATGATGATGGATGGGCGCCATAAGGAAGACGCGCTTGTGCGTAAAGTGGAAGTAGACAACCTGAATCATGACCGACAGGGTCTCAACGATAAACAGGCCGCCGATGATGAGGGAGACGACATCGGTGTTGGTCATGATGGACGTGCAGGCAAACGCGGCGCCCAGGGCAAGCGAGCCGGTATCGCCCATAAAGATGCTCGCCGGATAGCAGTTGAACCACAGAAAGCCCAAGCAGGCACCGGCACACGCGGTGCAGAAGATGGACAGGTTCACGTCTCCGTGCAAAAACGCCATGGCAGCCATGGCGAGCATGGCAATCATGGAGGTGCCGCCAGCAAGACCGTCAAGGCCATCGGTCAGGTTCACGGCATTAGAAAGACCGGCGATCATCAGCCAGCAAAAGACAATGTAGAGCCACGGGAACGAAAGGCCGCAGATGGTGGTCGAAAGCACGCCAAGGTCAATCGTCAGGCCGCCGGGAAAACGAATCTCGGGGGCGACGCCGCACCAGTTAACGGCAAGTACCGTAAAGGTGACACAGATAATGGTTAGGCCGATCATCTTGGCATGAGGCGTCAGACCGAGCGAGCGCCCATGCGTAACGGAGGTCAGGTCGTCGATCAGGCCCAGCACGCCGGTCGCCAGCGTGGCGAGCAGCACGAGCACGAGCTCGGTGGTGAGCTTGCCCATCAGCAGGCAGGTCAGCGAAATCGCGACGAGAATGACAACGCCACCCATGGTGGGCGTTCCCTGCTTAACCAAATGACGCTTGGGGCCGTCGGCACGAACCTGCTGGCCGATACCCTCGACCTTAAGTAGCTTGATCCACCACGGCATGAGCAGCAGCGCAATGGCAGCGGCGATGCCAAGCCCCAAAAAAGCCTGATACGTTGGATACGAGGGATTGCCGAACATGGGCTAGCACACACCTTCCACAAAGCGGTCGAGCTCAACAAAGCGGGAACCCTTGACCAGTACAACATCATGTTTTTCAAGCGCGCCGCCCATGCGGTCGAGCACCTGCTGATAATCGGAGAACACCTGGATGCGGTCCTCGTCCATGCCCATCATGCGCGCGGCATCGGCCATAAGCTGGGCCAGCTCACCACCCACGCACGCCAGCATGTCGAGCTTCTTGGCGGCGGCATAGGCGCCCACGAGCTCATGCATGCGAGGAGCCTCATCGCCCATCTCGCCCATCTCGCCCAGGATCGCCATGCGAGACCCCGTGCACGAAAGCGAGCACAGCAGATCGAGACCAGCAGCCATGGATTCGGCGCTGGCGTTATAGGAATCGTCGATGACGCGGGCACCGCTCTTGGCGCGCTTGATCTCCTGGCGGTGCCCGGTGATCGTGAGGCCCCTAAAGGCAGCATCGATCTGCTCGGGCGTCACGCCCAGGCGATAGGCAACTGCGGCGGCCTTAACGGCATTTGGGACGGACTGCACGCCGGGGATGGCAAGCATGGTATCGGTCGTCTCACCCTGGCCAAAATCGAGCGTAAAGACCGGACGGCCCTCGTCATCAACACGAATGTCGCGGGCACGGACCTCATCATCGTCCGAGACGCCGGCCAGCATCACATCGATACCAGCAGGCTGGGCGAACGTATCGCGAATGAACGGCGTAAAGTCGTCCTCACCGCCCAAAACCAGCAGCGGCAAGAAGTCGCCGGCGGCGCACATACCCTGGACAATCTCGGCCTTAGCGCGGGCGATGTTCTCGCGGCTGCCCAAAATGCCGATGTGAGAGGTACCAATCTTGCTCACGATGGCAAGGTTGGGATTGGCGGACTGGGACAGGCGCTCAATCTCGTGGAAATGGTTCATGCCCATCTCGAGCACCAGGACCTCGGTATCGGCCGGAGCGGAAAGCACCGTGAGCGGCATGCCGATCAGGTTATTGAAATTGCCCTTGGTGGCCCAGACACGATAGCGCTTGGCGAGCACGGCGGCGAGCACGTCCTTGGTCGTCGTCTTGCCGATGGAACCGGTAATACCAACGACCAGGCAGCCAAGCTCCAGGCGATACGTGTGCGCCAAACGCAGCAGAAACTCCTCGGGATCATCGGTCAGCAGGATGGCGCACCCCTTGTCCTGCGCCAGCGAGACCAGCCCGGCCT
>CAUBWQ010000146.1 GCA_958439775.1 uncultured Collinsella sp.
CGGGCCTTGTTGCCTTTGCCCAGACAAAATCTGCGAAATGAGCCTGGCCCCTTTTGGCAGGTTAGCGGAGCTTGCTGGTCTCGAAGTACTCGGGGAACTGGTCCAGAACCTCGGTTTGGTTGCGGAACATCATGTGCAGGTGCTTGCTGACCAAAAAGCTCGCTTCGATGGGGTCGCGACCGGCGATAGCGCGGCGAATCTGCTTGTGCTCGTTCACGATGTCCTGATTGTCGAGAACCTGCGTGGCAGCGCGCAGCCAGCGAAAGCGCTCAAGGTCGGCATTGGTCTCTTCGAGCCACGACCACACGGTGCTGCGACATGCGATGCTAAAAATCATGTGATGCATGAGGTTGTCGCTCAAAAAGAAGCCGATGCGATCCTCTTCGGCCATGGCCTTTTCCTGCAGCACGATGGCGCGGTCGAGCTGCTCGATGCCAGCCGACGTGGCGCGCGCGCAGCACTCCACGATCACCTGCTTTTCCAGATGCTCGCGGATGTAACAGGCACTCTCGGCAAGGGTGAGGTTGATGGGCGAGACGTAGGTACCGCTCTGGGGCACGGTGCGCACCAGGCCTTCCTGCGCCAAACGAACCAAAGCCTCGCGCACAGGGGTGCGCCCCATATCTAGGTCGTCGCAAAGTTGCTTGACGCCCAGCTTTTCGCCCGGCTTGTAGTCCAGGTAGACGATTTTGCGTCGAATGGTGTGGTAGGACTGGTCCTGTAGGCTCGTTTCCTGCTCGCCGACGTGCATCGATTCTTCCATAGCGCCTCGCAACTGTTCTATCAAACTCATATGTCAGTTGTTAATTATGCCGCGAATCAGCTCTCCGCGGTGGGTAATTCGGCTGTCGCCCGAGAACTATTGCGGCATCTTAGTCTATGTTTGCGCAAGGCTGCGCTCAATGTTGCCGTATCATAAGCCGTCGCAAACGTGAAATAGAAAGAAGGAATCCCATATGCAACTGGCAAATATCGTACGCGAGCGCTGGAAAGGCGTCTTGTTCTGCCTGATCATCGCTATCCCCGCGACGTTGCTCGGCAAACAGATTGAGGTGGTCGGCGGGCCGGTATTTGCCATCCTTTTTGGCATGGTCCTGGCGCTCGTCTTTCCCAAGAATCGTCGCGAACCGCTCGCCGCCGGCGTTACCTATACGTCCAAAAAAGTCTTGCAGTACGCGGTTATCCTGCTTGGCTTTGGCATGAACCTCTCCCAGATTCTGTCCAAGGGCGCCCAGTCGTTGCCGATTATCGTGGCGACGATCTCGACCTCGCTTGTCATCGCCTTTGTGCTCTGCCGCGTTATGAACGTGCCGGGCAAGATCGCGACGCTTGTGGGTGTGGGTTCGTCGATTTGCGGCGGTTCTGCCATCGCTGCGACCGCACCCGTCATCGATGCCGACGATCGCGAGATTGCCCAGGCCATTTCGGTCATCTTCCTGTTTAACGTTATCGCGGCACTCGTGTTTCCGACGCTCGGCGGCATGCTCGGGCTGACCAACGAGGGCTTTGGCCTGTTTGCCGGCACCGCCATCAACGACACCTCGTCCGTAACGGCTGCGGCGAGCGCTTGGGACAGCATGCATCCCGGCGCCAATGTGCTCGAGAGCGCCACAGTGGTCAAGCTCACCAGGACGCTGGCCATTATTCCCATCACGTTGGTCCTCGCATGCTGGCAGATGCATCTGGCGCGCAAGGCCGGCGGCGACGCCAAAAGCACGTTCTCGCTTAAACGTGCGTTTCCCATGTTTGTGCTGTTCTTTGTGCTGGCGAGCGTGATCACCACGGTGCTTCAGCTTCCCGTGTCCATCACGGCGCCCATCAAGGAGCTGTCGAAGTTCTTTATTGTGATGGCCATGGCGGCTATTGGTTTTAATACCGATATCGTCGAGCTGGTCAAAAAGGGCGGCAAGCCCATCGCGCTGGGCTTTTGCTGCTGGATTGGCATTGCGTGCATGAGTTTGGGAATGCAACACGTGCTGGGAATCTGGTAGAGAAGTAGCTTATTTGCGTGCTGCGTACTGGTGAGCGCATTCTCACGGTGGAGCGATAGGAGCTCTTGCGGGTATGGCTTGTCCGCAGGTTTATAAGTCCCGAAGAGCTCTTATCGCCCCGCCAGGATGGCGATGCGGGGCAACTCATATACTCGCAGGACGGCGCGTTCTGCCCTATAGTGTTTGATGAGCAATATCGTTCAATTTTGAAACATTCGGTCGTGCGACCGACGGCGGTTGCATGTCGCCGCGGACAGGGGCAAATCATGGATAGCGATGCCAAGCTGAACATCTTGACCGAGGCCCTGGCTGCTGACGGGGCCTCGGCATTGGCAATCGATGCGCGTGGGGACGTCGCGATCTCGACCATGAATGACGCGGCGCTTGAGCGGGATGTGGCGGCTTTTGTCGCCGAGCGCCTCGACCGTATAGGAGACGGCGCGCGTCTGGTTATGGGGCGTGAGGGTGCGCGCCTGAGCCTGACCGTTCGCCCCACCGACAAAGAGGGCGGGGGGCTTTGGGTCGTCGTGGTCCGCGAGGTGCGCGGTGCCGCGGCGCATGCGGGCATCGAGTGGCTCAACGCCGATGAAGTTGAGGCCCGCTACGAATCGAGCGCGTACGGCATCGTTGAGGGGGCGGCCTCGGTGGCTGCGCCGGTCGCCGAGAGCTATGCGCGCGGTGTGCCCCTTATGCTCGAGGGCGAGCTGGGAGCGGGTCAGGTCGAGATTGCCAAGCGCCTCTATCTGGACGGTCCTTTTGCCGATCAGCCCTTTGTTTCCGTCGCGCTCGATGAGCTCACCGAGCGCGGTTGGCGCCACGTGCTCAAAAGCGCCGAATCGCCGTTGTTCCAAACAGGGCTGACCCTTTGCATTGAGGGCTGGAACGCGGTTGGCCCCCAGCGCCTCCGCGAGCTGGTCTCCACGATGACTGACACCGCGTTGGCGACGCGCTGCCATGTGGTGCTGACGGCGAATGACATCCCGGGCGGCGGCGAAAGTGATCAAGCCGCCTTTGTGACCGAGCGCTTCGCCTGTGCGGTGAGCGTGGCGCCGGCAATCGCCGAGCAGGGAGCCGCGTCGACGAAGGTTGCGCGCTATTTGGAATATCTCGCTGATGCATTTGGGACGGCAGCGCCCACGCTGTCTGCCGCGGCGACGAAGACGCTCGATGCTTACCGCTGGCCGCGCAACTATCTGCAGCTCCGCGAGGTCTCGGAACGACTGTATATATTGGCGGGGACGGGCACGGTGGACCGCGCTGTGGCGGAGGAAGTGCTCGCCCAAGAGGACGTGATTAAGACCGCAACCTTTGGCGCCCCGACGCTCGAAAGCGACCTGTATATCCTGCGACCGCTGGCCGATACCGAGCGAGATATCGCGCATCTGGTTGTAGATCATCTCCACGGCAACCGAACCCGTGCGGCGGAGGTGCTGGGCATAAGCCGTACAACGCTGTGGCGCTTGCTGAAGGACGATGACCGTTGAGCGAGGCGCCCGTGACCGCGCGCGACGCGTGTGCTACAGTCCAAAGCGTTATTGTTTCGACTTGGTTACGGCGTGCGAGGGCATATGGCTGAGACTTCAAAACCGAGCCGCAGAAGGCGGAGCGCCGCGCCGGTTAACCGACGCACGACATCGGTGACGTGGGGCAAACACGCCTCGGGGTTTGATGGCTCGTTCAAACGCACTAAATACGGCTATCCTTCGGCAAGCGCCCGCTTGGCCATGCAGGCAGAGTCCTCGCTATGGGGCCGGAAACGCGTGGTGGGCTCAAAGCTCAAGCACGATGGAACGCTCGGTTACATCAGCCGCGGGGCGGCTCGTCGCAGCGGACTCAATCCGGCTGGTTGGCATCGTTATGTTCCGATCGTGGCCGTCGTTGCAGTGATCGTCATCGCACTCGCTGCGCTTGGCTACGCCGGCGGTGGCGCCAACTTGGACGCAGTGTTTAAATCGCCCGAGCTCGCGCATGCAGGCACAGAAGTTATCGAGGGCGCA
>CAUBWQ010000147.1 GCA_958439775.1 uncultured Collinsella sp.
TGTCGATCTGAGCGTCGAGGACGGGGAGTTTTTCTGCATCCTCGGTTGCATTGGGTCGTGCAAGTTGACGTTTGCCAAGCATCTGAATGCGTTGTTGCAACCCGATGCGGGCACGGTACGCATCAACGGCATGGATGCGTCCGACCCCGAGCTGGTTTACGACATTCGTTCGACCGCGGGCATGGTATTCCAGAATCCCGACGACCAGCTGGTGGCAACGCTTGTCGAAGATGACGTTGCGTTCGGTCCCGAAAACCTTGGCGTGCCATCGGCGCAAATTGCGCAGCGCGTACGCGAGGCGCTGAAGGGCGTGGGCCTGGTGGGCTTTGAGCGCCATGAGACCCACGCGCTTTCGGGCGGACAAAAGCAGCGCGTGGCGCTTGCCGGCGTGCTCGCCATGGAACCGCGCGTGCTCATTTTGGACGAGGCGTCCTCGATGCTCGATCCGCGCGGACGCAAGGGCCTTATGAAGGCCTGTCATGCGCTCCACGATCGCGGCATGACTATCGTGATGATTACGCACTTTATGGAAGAGGCCGCCGAGGCCGATCGTGTCGCGGTGTTTCGGGCGGGGCGCGTTGCCATGCTCGGTACGCCCGAGGAAATCTTGACGCGGGCGGACGAACTTGCGCAGCTCAACTTGGATATGCCGGCGTCGTGCTGTCTAGGTAGGGCACTTCGTGCGAAGGGCGTGTCCGTTTGCGCGCAGGTGCGTGAGGCGGATATGGTCGCCGAGATTGCGCAGGCTTATGCCGAGCGGAGTGGGGCAGGCACCGCGGGGCAGTCTTCCGCATCCCAGTTGGAAATCGCTGACGGCACTGTTCCGGTAGACAACGAGGGCAACGCGTCGGAGCCCGTCATAGAGCTATCCCATGTTTCGTACAGTTATTCGCTCAGTCCGCGCGAGCGCCGCCGCTGGCATAAGCGCTCGGCCACTGCGGGCAAATCGAGCAAACAGGCTCTCTGGGGAAACGACCCCAGCAGTCCGTGGGCACTGCGCGATGTATCGCTGACGGTGCGTCGCGGCGAGTTCCTGGGCTTGGCAGGTCATACTGGTTCGGGTAAGTCGACGCTGGTCCAGCATCTCAACGGTTTGATTCGCCCCCAGGAGGGATCCGTTCGCGCGCTGGGGCTCGATCTGTCAAACAAGAAAGACGCCGCCGCGGTTAAGGCCAAGGTCGGCGTGGTGTTTCAATATCCTGAGCGTCAGCTGTTTGCCGAAACCGTGGCGCAGGACGTGGCGTTTGGTCCGCACAACCTTGGCTTGCCGCAAGATGAAGTCGACCGTCGTGTCGAGTCATCGCTCTCGCGCGTGGGCCTCGACCTTTCCACGGTCGGCGACAAGAGTCCCTTTGAGCTTTCGGGCGGTCAGCAACGGCGTGTGGCATTCGCCGGCGTGCTCGCCATGGAGCCCGAAGTCCTGGTGCTCGATGAACCCATGGCGGGGCTCGATCCGGCTGCGCGCAGGGATTTCCTAGGGCTCATCGGTCGACTCCATCGCGAGGGCCTGACCGTTGTCATGGTTTCGCATAGTATGGATGACCTGGCCAATTGCTGTGACCGCATCGTCGTAATGAACGAAGGCGCGGTGTTTGCCGAGGGAACCCCCGCGCAGGTGTTTGCGCATGCCGATGAGCTCAAGTCGATCGGCTTGGGCGTTCCCGCCGCCCAGCGTATGGCGCTGGCGCTTACGGAGGCGGGCGTGCCGCTGCGTCGCGGCGGGCTCCATACGGTTGAGTCGTTGGCCGACGAGTTGGCAAATTTGCTAATCGGTCGCTCGGGCGGTCCTTCTAACGTCGCGGACATTGCTAAATCCAAGACGGTCGCGCGAGAGGAGGGCTGCTAATGGAGGCGTTTTCGTTTGGCAGCTACTATCCGAGCGATAGCGCGATCCACCGCCTGGACCCGCGCACTAAGTTGCTCTTGGGCTTTGTGTTTTTGATCACGACGCTGACCGTCGGCGGCTTCCGCGGACTGGCCCCTGTCGCAATTTTCGTCGTGCTGATCTATGCCGTGTCTCGGGTGCCGTTGCGCCGGGTCCTATCATCGATGGCACCATTGCTGGCGATTGTCGTGGTGGTCGCAGTGCTCAACCTGTTTTCCGACCAGAGCGGGCGCATTCTGTGGCAGCTCGGCTTTCTGCGGATAAGCGAGGGCTCGCTGCATTCCGCCGCCTTTATGGTGTGTCGCCTGAGCTTGATGATGGCCGGCATGAGCGCCATTACGCTCACCACACCGACACTCGACCTCACCGCGGGCTTTGAGCGCCTGCTCGCGCCGTTTGCGCGTGTGGGACTTCCTGCGCACGAGCTCGGCATGATTATGGGTATCGCGCTGCGCTTTATGCCGCAGTTTGCCACCGAGATGAAGCAGACGGCGGACGCGCAGGCGAGCCGCGGTGCGCGCGTGACAGGAGGCCCGCTCGGCGGCGTGCGTATGCTCGCCAGTGTGGCGATTCCGCTGTTCACGGGCGTGTTCCGCCATGCCGAGACGCTGTCTGCCGCCATGGATGCCCGTTGCTATCATGGCGAGCAGGGCCGCACACGTCTGCATGCGCTTGCATTTGGACGTGGCGATGCTTTGGCGGCGATGGTGACGGCGTTGCTGCTCATCTGCGTCATCGTCATCAATCTTCAACTTGTTTAGGCGCGATTCGAGCGCAAGAAAGGGGTCCCTATGACCGACAACGACCGCACGGCTCAGCTTGAGCGCGCCTGTTCATATCTCAGGCGCATTCCGGCGTGGTATCTGGCCACGACCGATGTGGCCGACGGGCATCAGCCTCGCGTGAGGCCGTTTTCGTTTGCCATGGTCGATGACGGTAAGTTGTGGTTTTGCACGTCGCGCGACAAGGATGTGTGGGCGGAGTTGAGCGCGAATCCCAAGTTTGAGGTATCGGGCTGGAAGCCGGGGGAATGTTGGATCGTATTGACCGGCGAAGCCGCACTTGAGGACGACGCAGTTGCGAGCGACAAGGTGCGTCAAGCGGGTTTTAAGCACATGGTGGGCATTGGCGAGGAACACGAGAGTGCCAACGACGGCCGCCTTGCTTTCTTTTCGGTCCGCAATATTGCCGCGCGCTTCTGTGATATCGACGGCAGCGAGGAGCGCCTGGAGCTCTAGCTCGCACAAACCAGGTTCCCAAACTAACTAGTACAGGAGGAAACGTGGACGGATTGAATACGGTGTTGGAGTATCTGACGTCGGTGCCGGCATGGTATTTGGCGACGAGCGTTGACGGACAGCCTCATGTGCGTCCGTTTTCGTTTGCGCAGATCCAGGATGGCAAGCTGTGGTTTGTAACAGCGCGCACCAAAGATGTGTGGCAAGAGCTGCTGCAAAACCAGCGCTTTGAGGCCACGAGTTGGTGGCCGGGCCATGGTTGGTTGATTCTGCGCGGGCGTGCGGGGCTGGAAGACCGGGCTTCGAGCGAAATGCGCGAGGCCGGATGGAAACATCTTGAGCGCTTGAGCGAGCACTATGAGGGGCCTAACGACCCCACGCTCGTCTTCTTTAGCGTCGAGGATCCCGAGGCTTTTATCTGCAATCACGACGAATGGGTGCCGGTCGAGCTCTAGCCGGCTGGCTCATCCTAACAACTTGGTTTTCGCATGGGCGGGCCCCGTATTGCCCGGTGCCGTTAGGAGCGCCGGTCAATACGGGGCCCGCTCCATTTGTCAATTCCTTCAAGCGAATGTGTCGGGATTGTTTCAATGCATGAATATGCAAGCCATTTACGTGTTCATGCATCTTTTGGTGCTAAAGTTTCAACCCACTTCATAACAACCACTGCGAAATGCGCATCGGTGCATAAATCGCAGACAAGGAGTCTGATATGTCTTTGAAGGTTGGAATCGTCGGCGCGGCTGGATATGCCGGAGCCGAGCTCATTCGCCTCGTGCTCGGCCATCCCGAGTTTGAACTTGCTGCCATTACGTCCAACGCCGATGCCGGCCAGCCGCTGTCCGCGGTGTATCCGAGCTTT
>CAUBWQ010000148.1 GCA_958439775.1 uncultured Collinsella sp.
GCCGAAAGTGCGGCCGGAGCCTGCGCGATGCCGCCCTTTGCCGTCTCGCGCAGCGTGGCCGGTAACGCGTGACCCACCGAGAGCATGACATGTGCCATCTGGTCAAACGGCACCAGGCTCTTAATGCCTGCGAGGGCGAGTTGTGCCGAGCTAAAGGCCGCTGCCACGCCGATGGCGTTGCGGTTTTGGCAGGGCACCTCCACGAGGCCACCGACGGGGTCGCAAACGAGGCCCAGCAGGTTACTCAGCGCGATGGAACTGGCGTCGAGAGCCTGCTCGGGCGTGCCGCCGAGCATCTGCACCAACGCGGCGGCTGCCATGGCAGCGGCGCTTCCCACCTCGGCTTGGCAGCCGCCCTCGGCGCCGGCAACACAGGCGCTTGTGGTGAGGTTGAGGCCGATTGCGGCTGCGCAGTAGAGCGCGTCCATGACCTGCTCGTTGTCGAGCTGCAGGCGATCGGCGAGCGCCAGCACGCAGCCGGGCACAACACCCGCGGAGCCTGCCGTGGGGGCGGCGACGATCACTCCCATCGTGGCGGAGCGCTCGAGCACGGCCATCGCGCGGGCCACGGCTTCGGTCTGGACGGGGCCCATCAGGCTTTCACTCAAATCGTTGCGGCCGGTGGCTTCGACGAGCTTGGCCTCGCCTCCGATAAGCCCGCCAAGCGAACGCTGCGGATTGGCGATGGGGGCCGTGGTCTCCTCGCGCATAACCTCGAGCACGCGGCGCATGGCGGCGACGGCGTGGGCCTCGCCGGTCAGACGCGCCTCGCGAACGGCCATGACGGCGCCGATGCTGAGCCCCAGTTCCTCGCACGCATCGAGCAGCTGCTCGCCGTCGTCGAAGATTTCCTTGGCCGAGACGCCGGGGGAGAGCGACGAGGCAGAACCGGGGAGCTCGATAAAGGTCGCGTAATCGACATTGTCGAGCTTGCGGAGCATGGGGACGACGGTGTCGTCGGGCGCACCGTCGGTCTCAAAGACGGAGTAAGCCTGGCCGCCCACTTCGGTGCGGTAGGTGCGGCAGAAGGCGATGTTCACGTGTGCGTAGGCGAGCAGGTTGGTGAGCGCGGCGAGTACACCGGGGACGTCCTTGTGCGCCACGAAGAGCGTGGAATACATGCCCGAGATGTCGACGCCGACGCCGTTAATGCGGCTGATGCGCATCTTGCCACCGCCCAGGCTCTCACCGCGGACCTGTGCCGTGGCGCCCGTGTCGTCGACCATGTCAATGTCGACGGTGTTGGGGTGGATGGAGGCGTCGTCGCCCTTGATGTCAAAGTGATATTCGAGGCCCTGCTCGCTTGCGAGGTTGAAGGCCTGCTTGATGTTCTCGTCATCGGTGTCGAGGCCCAGGATGCCTGCGACGAGCGCGCGGTCGGTGCCGTGGCCGCGGTAGGTGTGGGCGAAGGAGTTCCACAGGCCAAAGGTGACTTTGGTGACGCGGCCTTCCAGCAGGCTGGCGGCAACTTGGGCGCAGCGCAGGGCGCCGGCGGTGTGCGATGAGCTGGGGCCGACCATGACGGGGCCCAAGATCTCGAATGCCGAGGTCGTAGCTAGTGTTTGCGGCTTGCCTGCCATGGATGCTCCTTATCTATCCCGTCGTCCCGAGGGGCGGGGCATACTCTGTCCCGCCGTTCCGAGGGCTTTAGTATTTGGTCGCCTGCTCGGACAGTCCTGCTCGCACGGAGGCCACATTAAGTGGCCTCCGGCTCGTGCGGAACTCGCGATCGACCAAATACTAAAGCCCTCGGAACTTAGGATACATGGTTGGAGTCGCTCTGCTGCAAAATTTATCGGCCTGTGATTTATTCCATGTCCCAGGTAGGCTCATCTTCACCACCTTTAAATAAAAAAGAAGTACCGGTTGGGGCCGGTACTTCTTTTGGTGCGTTGTTATTTGGCTGTAGCTTTTCGAGTTAGCTTACAGGCCGCAGGCTGCTTTGAGTTCTTCGACTCGGTCGGTTTTCTCCCAGGTGAAGTCGGGGTCTTCGCGGCCGAAGTGACCGTAGGCTGCCGTCTTTTCGTAGATGGGGCGACGCAGGTCTAGGTCGCGGATGATTGCACCCGGGCGCAGGTCGAAGGTCTTCTCTACGGCCTCAACGATCGTGTCCTCGGCAACCTTGGCGGTTCCGAAGGTGTCGACCATGATTGAAAGGGGCTTGGAAACGCCGATGGCGTAGGCAAGCTCGACTTCGCAGCGGTCGGCCAGACCGGCGGCGACCACGTTCTTGGCGACCCAGCGCGCGGCATACGCGGCGGAGCGGTCGACCTTGGTGCAGTCCTTTCCGCTAAAGGCACCGCCGCCGTGACGACCGTAGCCGCCGTAGGTGTCGACGATGATCTTGCGGCCGGTGAGGCCCGTGTCGCCCATGGGGCCGCCCACGACAAAGCGACCGGTGGGGTTCACGTAGATGTCCGCGTTATCCCACGGCATGTTCTCAGTGGCCATGACCGGAGTGATGACGTGCTCGATGAGGTCGGCCTTGATCTTGCCCATGTCCTCGATCTCGGCAGCGTGCTGCGTGGAGATGACGATGGTCGTGACCTCGACGGGCTTGCCTTCCTCGTAGCGCACGGTGACCTGGGTCTTGCCGTCGGGACGCAGATAGGCGAGGGTACCGTCGTGGCGCACGGCGGCCAGGCGCTCGGCCAGGCGGCTTGCCAGGTAGTGCGGCATGGGCATGAGGGTCTTGGTCTCGTTGGAGGCATATCCGAACATCATGCCCTGGTCGCCGGCACCGATCAGGTCGATCGGGTCGGTGGTAGCGCCGGTCTGGGTCTCGAAGGACTCGTCAACGCCTTGGGCGATATCGGGCGACTGCTCGTGGATGAGGCTCATGACGCCGCAGGTGTCGCAGTCAAAACCGAACTTGGCACGGTTGTAGCCAATGCGGCGGATAACGCCACGGGCGATTTCCTGAACGTCTACGTAGGCCTGGGTGCGAATCTCGCCGGCGACGATGACGGTGCCGGTGGTCACGAGGGTCTCGCAGGCGCAGCGGACGTTTTCCACGTTGGCAGGCACGCCGTTGGGGGCGATGTAGCCCTGCTCCTGGAGCTCTATTTCTTTGGCGAGGATTGCGTCGAGGACGGCGTCGCTGATCTGGTCAGCGATCTTATCGGGATGACCTTCGGTCACCGACTCCGACGTAAAAACAAAGGACCCGTGTTGGGGCGGGATGGAACGAAGTTCTTCTGACATGATTGTCCTTTCAAAAACGTGTCCCGGCGACCGTTACCATTCCGCCGGGCTCTCTATGCAAGGGCACATCATAGCGCGTAAATCAAACATTCACACCCTTTCCGCACCTACTCATTGGGGACAGACATAAATGACCAGCCTTGAACTAAGAACGTCTCCAACGACTGGTCATTTAAGTCTGTCCCCAATGAGTAGGTCGGTGCCCTTTGTGCGGAGGTTGCTTTGATGCTTTATACTGGTGCGGTTAGACATCCATCCTGCAATCGAGGAGATTTCCATGGCATCAGACGTTCGCGTCCGCTTTGCACCCTCACCGACGGGCAAGCTGCATATCGGCGGCGCCCGCACCGCTATCTATAACTGGGCTTTCGCCCGTGCTAACGGCGGCACGTTCATCCTGCGCATCGACGACACCGACCCCACCCGCTCCACCGACGAGAACACACAGATCATTCTGCGCGCCATGCGTTGGCTGGGCCTAGACTGGGACGAGGGTCCCGAGGTGGGCGGCGATTTTGGCCCCTACGCCCAGACCGAGCGCCTGGACCTGTACAAGCAGGCCGCCCAGAAGCTTTGGGATGAGGGCAAGGCCTATCCCTGCTTCTGCACCAAGGAGCAGCTCGATGCCGACCGCAAGGCCGCGCAGGAGCGCAAGGACCCCTTCCAAGGCTATCAGCGACGTTGCCGCGATCTTGATCCCGAGGAGGCCCGCCGTCGCATCGAGGCCGGCGAGTCCTACGTCCTGCGCATCAAGGTGCCTGAGGACCGCGGCGACGTCG
>CAUBWQ010000149.1 GCA_958439775.1 uncultured Collinsella sp.
TGGGGCCGTAAAGCGAGGCGGTATCCGCTGGGCCTTATACTGAGTTTCCGGTGAACGGTATCAAGCGTCTGGTAAACGGTAATTTATTTATCAGAAATGAATAGGACAAACTTTTTTCTGAATAAAAATGAAAATGGTTGAGACGCGGTGTGAACCGCTAATTCTATTCATAGCTTTATTGGAAATATGCAATTTGAGGATGGTTTAACAAAGTTTAGTTCCATTTGATTTTAGGATTAAAACGCGTTTAAGCACGTAAATACGCTTTATTAAGATGAAGTGTGCCATGCGTGAAGTATATGTGTATGCCGTTCACCCCCTATAAAAAACCGTTCGGGGGCAAGGTGGAAGTATGAGCTGATTTTGGATATAAATATGTCGTCAGCAATAACGCCTCACACGGAGGGGCGCTAACGAATCGGCCCTGACAAGGGCCCGAAAGAAAGGTAGGAGGCCATGACGAAAGGTCTGCACGTGCCTTCCGAGATCGGCAAGCTCAGGAAGGTCTGCCTGCACCGTCCCGGCGACGAGCTCCTCAACCTGCCGCCCGACGAGCTCGAGCGACTCCTGTTCGACGACGTCCCGTTCCTGGAGGTCGCGCAGCAGGAGCACGACACCTTCGCCCAGATCCTGAGGGACCAGGGCGTGGAGGTCCTCTATCTCGAGAACCTCGTCGCCGAGGTGTTCGACCAGGTCCCCGGCGCCCGCGCCGAGTTCACCGACCAGTACATCGCCGAGGCCGGCATCCGCGGCCAGCACATGCCGCAGATCGTCCGCGAGAAGCTGGACTCCATCGAGGACAACCTCGAGTTCGTCAAGAAGACCATGGCCGGCATGACCAAGTCCGAGATCGACATGCCCCTCACGGCGTCCACGACCCTCGACTCCCTGGTCAACTCCGAGTCCGAGTCCGACCTGATCATCGACCCGATGCCCAACCTCTACTTCACCCGCGACCCGTTCGCGGTCATCGGCGAGGGCGTCAACCTCAACCGCATGTACTCGGTCACCCGCAACCGCGAGACCCTGTACGGCAAGTACATCTTCAAGTACCACCCCGACTACAAGGACGTCTCGCTGTACTTCCGCCGCGACTGCCAGTTCCACACCGAGGGCGGCGACGTGCTGAACATCAACGAGAAGACCCTCGCCGTCGGCATCTCCCAGCGCACCCAGGCCGCCGCGATCGACGTCATGGCCCAGAACATCTTCTGGAACTCCGACTCCAAGGTCGAGCGCATCCTGGCCTTCGACATCCCGGTCTCGCGCGCCTTCATGCACCTCGACACGGTCTTCACCCAGATCGACGTCGATAAGTTCACGATCCACCCCGCCATCATGGGCACCCTGCGCGTCTACGAGCTGACCGCCGGCAAGAACCCGGGCGACGTGAACATCCGCCTGATCGAGGACACCCTCGAGCACGTCCTGGAGGACGCCACCGGCGTCGACCAGGTCAAGCTGATCCCCTGCGGCGGCGGCGACCCGATCGCGGCCTCCCGCGAGCAGTGGAACGACGGCTCCAACACCCTGTGCGTCGAGCCCGGCAAGATCTGCGTCTACGCCCGCAACACCGTCACCAACGACGTGCTGTACAAGGAGGGCCTGGACCTTCTCGTCGTGCCCTCCGCCGAGCTCTCCCGCGGCCGCGGCGGCCCGCGCTGCATGAGCATGCCCTTCTGGCGCGAGGACCTCTAAGTCTTTCCGTTTCCGGTGCGGTCCCCCTACAACCGCACCGGCTTCGCCCGTTAAACGGGCACCACTAATACTTACGTAATTCATTTCTTCGAAAGGAATCAAACCATGGGTGTTAACCTTTCCGGCCGTAGCTTCCTCAAGCTTCTCGACCTCACCACCGAGGAGCTCGAGTACCTGCTCAAGCTCTCCAAGAACTTCAAGGATATGAAGCGCGCTGGCGTTCCGCACCGCTATCTCGAGGGCAAGAACATCGTTCTGCTCTTCCAGAAGACCTCTACTCGTACCCGCTGCGCCTTCGAGGTCGGCGGCATGGATCTGGGTATGGGCGTGACCTACCTCGATCCGGGTTCGTCGCAGATGGGCAAGAAGGAGTCCATCGAGGACACCGCCCGCGTTCTCGGCCGCATGTATGACGGCATCGAGTTCCGTGGCTTTGCCCAGGACGACGTCGAGGAGCTCGCTGCTAAGTCCGGCGTGCCCGTGTGGAACGGCCTGACCACCGAGTGGCACCCCACCCAGATGCTCGCCGACATCCTGACCGTCCAGGAGAACTTCAACTACGACATCAAGGGCAAGACCCTCGTCTTCATGGGCGACTGCAAGAACAATGTCGCTCGCTCCCTCATGGTCGTCTGCTCCAAGCTCGGCATGAACTTCGTGGCCTGCGGCCCCGAGGAGTGCATGCCCGCTGACGACGTCATCGAGGCCTGCAAGCCCATCGCCGAGGCTAACGGCTGCACCATCAAGCTGACCACCGACGTCAAGGACGGCGTCACCGGTGCCGACGTTATCTACACCGACGTGTGGGTCTCCATGGGCGAGCCCGACGAGGTCTGGGCCGAGCGCATCGCTCAGCTCACCCCGTATCGTGTTACCTCCGAGGTCATGGCTATGGCCAACCCGGGTGCTATCTTCCTGCACTGCCTGCCCAGCTTCCACGACACCAACACCACCATTGGCGCCGAGAAGTGCGAGCAGTTCGGCATCACCGAGCAGGAGGTCACCGACGAGGTCTTCGAGAGCCCCGCTTCCAAGGTCTTCGACGAGGCCGAGAACCGCATGCACACCATCAAGGCTGTCATGTACGCCACGCTCAAGTAAGAGCATCTAGCATCTCGCTCGGGGTGTATTGTTGAACACCCCGAGCGGCTGTGTCTGGTAAATATCTCGCGTCGGGCGGTGGGCACGGCACGGAAGATCCGCTTCGCACGAGAAAGTTAAATGATTTATGAAGGGGGGATGAGAACTATGACTGAGACCGCTAAGAAAAAGCGCGGTATGCCTTCATCGTTCACCATTCTTCTTGCTCTGCTGGCAATTGTCGCAGTGATTACCGTTATCGTCTCCGGCACGTCCGGCGGCGCGGTTACTGCCGCCCGTCTGAGCGATTTCTGCACCGCCCCGATTAAGGGCTTCGCTGACGCTCTGCCCGTCTGCCTCTTCGTTATGATCCTGGGCGGCTTCCTCGGCATGATGACCGAGACCGGCGCCCTGGACAACGGCATTGCCGTTCTGGTGCAGAAGCTTAAGGGCAACGAGATCATGCTCATTCCCGTGCTGATGCTCATCTTCTCCCTCGGTGGTACCACCTATGGTATGTGCGAGGAGACCGTTCCCTTCTACGCCCTGCTTGCCGCTACCATGATGGCCGCTGGCTTCGACCCGATGGTCGGCGCCGCTACCGTCCTGCTCGGCGCTGGCTGCGGCTGCCTGGGCTCCACGGTTAACCCAGTCGCCGTCGGCGCTGCCGTCGACGCTTTGACCGGCGTTGGCATTGAGGTCAACCAGTCCATCATCATCGGCCTCGGTGCCGTCCTGTGGATTGTTACCACTGCCATGTCCATCTTCTTCGTCATGAGCTATGCCAAGAAGGTCAAGGCTGACAAGGGTTCCACCATCCTGTCGATGCAGGAGCTCAAGGACGCCGAAGAGGCTCACGGCAAGGCTGCTTCCGAGGTTCACAATGAGGTCAAGCTCACCGGTCGTCAGAAGGGTGTTCTGATCGCCTTTGCCTTCACCTTCGTCGTCATGATCGTCGGCTTCATTCCGCTGGCCGACCTCAACGAGGGCGTCGCCAACTTCTTCGACGCTGGCGCTGTCTACGACGCCGACGGTAACGCCGTCGTCCAGGGCTGGTCTGCCCTGATCACCGGCCTGCCCATTGGCCAGTGGTACTTCGACGAGGCTTCCACCTGGTTCTTCCTCATGGCCGTCCTGATCGGTATCATCGGTGGTCTGTCCGAGAAGCAGATCGTTAACACCTTCATCACCGGCGC